>JAOPVD010000192.1 GCA_025966295.1 Frankiales bacterium
GAGACTGGTAGAAGCCTTGCAGCACGGTGGACAGCACCCGACTGGTCGTGCCGAAGATGCGCGCCGCCTCACGAATGAGCCCTGCGTCAACATCGCAGATCTCAGCAGCCCACTCTGGGGTGCATGACGCGGTGCGTTGCGCGAGGGTGGCAAAGCCGACGGTGTGCGCGTCGACGTACGCCTGGTCTACCCAACCTTGGGCGATCAGCTCGTGGACCAGCGCGTTCATCAGCGCCAGGTTGGTGCCATTGCGCACTGCGAGGTGCACGTCGGCGCGTAGGGCTGGCACTGTCGGGCGCGGGTCGACCACAACGAGCGCCGGCGGACCAGCCGACTCAAGTCGGTCGCGCATGCGCGTCCACAGGACGGTCTGCGTCTCCGCGACGTTGTGGCCGTAGAGGAAGAATGCGTCTGCGACATCGACGTCGGTGTAGGAGCCGGGCTGGCCGTCGCAGCCGAAGGACTCCTTCAGCGCCTGCGCTGCCGTGGCCGTGCAGAGCCGGGTGTTGCCGTCCACGTGCGGGGTGCCGACGCCTGCATGCGCGAGGACGCCTAGGGCGTAGTAGTCCTCGAGGAACAGCTGGCCGCTGTTGTAGAAGGCCACGGACTGCGGGCCCTTGGTGTCGAGCAGCTCCTGCATTCGCGCGGCGACGCGCGCCAACGCGGTGTCCCAGTCGGCCTCCACCAGGTCGCCGCCCTCGCGCACCAGCGGTGTGGTCAGCCGTTCCGCGCTGTTGTTGGCCTGCCAGGCGAACAGGCCCTTCGGACCCAGGCGCCCCCTATTCACCCGATCCCCGCCGCGGCCACGGGTCCCCACGATCCGGCCGTCCTTGACCGCGATGTCACACCCGCAGCCGTTCGAACACATGACACAGGCGGACGCCACCCAGGCATCCACCTGGTCCTCACCGAGCCCGTCCTGCAGAGCCAGGTCGACGCGCTCCGGCCAACTGCCGTTGCGCTCGTGCTCGCTGATCGGCCCCCAAGGGTCGACGATGCGGCGGTCCGGCAAGGTCAGCTCCTTGAGCACCCAGGGCAGGGCCTTAGGACTTGTTGCCACACACGGCGGGTCTAACCCTCCTGAAGGCTGCAAGCTCGAGCGAGGAATGCAGGGTGGCTTGCCCGAGAGCCCTGCGGGCGCGATCCGCCGCTGCTACCGGCTGTCGTCCCAGGTCCCAAAGGCGTATCCCACGGCGGCGGGGTCGGCTAGGCTGCGCTTCTGCTTCCGCTGCGGCGGCGAGCCTTGCGTCCAGCAGCGGCGCGGGTCCGGTAGCGCCTCGGCGCCACACCCAGCGTCGTTCCTGCCCGGGATGCCGTCGACTCGCGTCCCCCGTGTGGCTGCAAGCGTTGCTCGCCTAGGCTGTTCGGCGGTGCGTGCCCTACCCGAGTGGGCCGTCATCAACATTGACAACCGCCACCCCGAGAACGAGCGGTACACCGACGCCGACCGGGACCACGATCGGTCCTCGCAGATGGATGCGATGTCGGCGCTGGCCGAGCTCGGGAAGATCAAACACTCCGAGCAGGGGCTGAGCGAGGTGCTCGAGCGCGTCTCGGCGCTGGCGAAGGCGTCGATCCCTGGCGTCGCGGAGGTGTCGGTCACTCTCGTGACCGATGGTGTGCCCGGAACGGCCGCCTACACCGGTGAGCTCGCGCTGGCATTGGACGAGGCGCAATACGACGCCGGGTACGGGCCGTGTCTGTCCGCTGCCGCGAAGGAGACGGTGTACCTCATCGAGCAGATGTCGCAGGAGACCCGCTGGCCGGAGTTCACCGCCGACGCTCTGATGCACGGAGCGCGGTCGTCCTTGTCGATCGGGATCCCGCTCCACAAGCCCGTGAACGGTGCGGTGAACTTCTACGCAAACGAGCCGGGCGTCTTCGACGATGCTGCGGTGGAGCTGGCCAAGACGTTCGCGGGGTACGCAGCGGTGGCGCTGGCGAACGCCAGCCTGTACGAAACGACGGCGGCGCTGGCGAGGCAAATGTCGGAGGCGATGGCGTCCCGGGCGGTGATCGAGCAGGCTAAGGGCATCCTGGTCGCGCAGAAGCAGATCAGCCCGGAGGAGGCGTTTGAGGTGCTCACGCGCGCGTCGCAGGCAGCGAACCGCAAGTTGCGGGACATCGCCCAGGCCATGGTGGACGGGGCTCACTCGCCAAATGGGCAGCAACGGTAAGCCGGTCCTTACCTTCGTGTTTCGCCCGTGTGATCTGGCGCGACCCGATGACAGCATCCGCTACTCCCGCAATCGAGGCGCGCTGCTGGAAGACCAGCAGCGCGGGCCTGAACCGCGTTCCGGCCGATCACGCCGATCGGCAGGTGGCCGGACGCCTGCAGCAGTTCGGTCCGGGCGGCGCGCTCGGCGTACCGCCCGGCACGCTTGGCACCCCAGACCCGTCCCCGGGATGCGACGCTGTGTTCATGCGGGTGTTGGGTGAAGCGTCGACCGAGGAGGCAAGTAGTGATCACGCACCAGGTCGCGGAACACCCAGGTGCTGTCGCCATCCGGCGGCTGGAGGACGTGCGGACCTCCGCGCGGGTCTGTGAAACGGGCGTAGAACCGCTCACTGCCGTCGGCGACGTGCCGGCTCTGGATCGACACCAGGGCTCGGCTTGGACGTCGACCGCCCATTGCGACCGTCCTTCACATCGACGGAGCGGAGCCGCCCGCAGATCTGACCGAACGTGGTTCGGGATGACCGGGGGAGAGGCCCAAACGCGTTGTCACTCATGCCAGGCCGATTTGTGGTGGAGATGTGGCAGGCTCAACCACAGATTCGACGGTCTTCGACGAACGCCTACGAACCTCGGGTGAGAGAACATGCCCCCTGACCTGCGGTCATGCCAGCCGCTGATGTGCGCCCAGGTTCGCTGATGGAGCGTCGCATCTTCGGGATCGAGAACGAGTACGGCGTCACGTGCACCTTCCGGGGCCAGCGACGGCTCAGTCCTGATGAGGTCGCCCGCTACCTGTTCCGCCGGGTGGTGTCGTGGGGCCGCAGCTCCAACGTCTTCCTCAAGAACGGCGCCCGGCTCTACCTCGACGTCGGCAGCCACCCCGAGTACGCCACCCCCGAGTGCGACAGCGTCGTCGACCTGGTCACGCACGACAAGGCGGGGGAGCGGATCCTGGAGGGGCTGCTCGTCGATGCCGAGCGCCGGCTGCGCGAGGAAGGCATCGCCGGCGACATCTACCTGTTCAAGAACAACACCGACTCCGCCGGCAACTCCTACGGCTGCCACGAGAACTACCTGGTCGGCCGGCACGGCGAGTTCAGCCGGCTCGCCGACGTCCTCATCCCGTTCCTGGTGACCCGCCAGATCATCTGCGGCGCCGGCAAGGTGCTCCAGACCCCACGCGGGGCGGTGTTCTGCGTGAGCCAGCGGGCCGAGCACATCTGGGAGGGCGTCAGCTCGGCGACCACCCGCAGCCGGCCGATCATCAACACCCGCGACGAGCCGCACGCCGACGCCGAGCGGTTCCGGCGGCTGCACGTCATCGTCGGCGACAGCAACATGAGCGAGACCACCACGCTGCTCAAGGTCGGCACCACCGACCTGGTGCTGCGGATGATCGAGGCCGGCGTCGTGATGCGCGACCTGACGCTCGAGAACCCGATCCGCGCCATCCGCGAGGTCAGCCACGACCTGACCGGCCAGAAGAAGGTCAAGCTGGCCAACGGCCGGGAGGCCAGCGCCCTGGAGGTGCAGCGGGAGTACTACTCCAAGGCGGTGGACTTCGTCGCCCGGCGCGGCAGCGACGAGACCGTGAAGCAGGTCCTCGACCTGTGGGACCGCACCCTGACCGCGATCGAGACCGGCGACCTGTCGCTCGTGGACCGCGAGGTGGACTGGGTCATCAAGCACCAGCTCATCGAGCGCTACCGCGCCAAGCACGACCTGGCCCTCAGCAGCCCGCGGGTCGCCCAGCTCGACCTGGCCTACCACGACGTGAACCGCAGCCGGGGCCTGTACTACCTGATGGAGAACAGGCACCTGGTCGACCGGGCCACCACCGACCTGCGCACCTTCGAGGCCAAGTCGGTGCCACCGCAGACCACCCGGGCGCGGCTGCGCGGCGAGTTCATCGCCAAGGCGCAGGAGAAGCGCCGCGACTTCACGGTCGACTGGGTGCACCTCAAGCTCAACGACCAGGCGCAGCGCACCGTGCTCTGCAAGGACCCCTTCCGCTCCGTCGACGACCGCGTCGAGAAGCTCATCGCCTCGATGTGATCGGCGCGCCCGGTAGCGTCGGCCCCCCTACTTCCTGAGGAGCAGCATGGCCGAGAAGCCCGTCGTCGAGATCCCCGAGGGCGCCCCGCCCGCCGAGCTCGTCATCGAGGACCTCACCGTCGGCGACGGCGCGGAGGCGGTCGCCGGCAAGCGTTGCACCATGCAGTACGTCGGCCACTCCTGGTCGACCGGCAAGCAGTTCGACGCCAGCTGGGACCGTGGCGAGCCGTTCACCTTCCAGCTCGGCGCCGGCATGGTCATCGGCGGCTGGGACCAGGGCGTGGCCGGCATGAAGGTCGGCGGCCGGCGCAAGCTCACCATCCCGCCGCAGCTGGGCTATGGCGCCCGCGGCGCCGGTGGCGCGATCGGTCCGAACGAGACGCTCGTCTTCGTCGTCGACCTGCTCGACGTCAGCTGACCGGCGGGCGGGGGCGCCAGACCTCGGTCGGCGCCGCCCGCCCCCGCAGGGCCACCGTCCCGGCCGGCTCCCAGTGCCCCCGCTCCTCGCCGGCCGCCCGCCGTACGGCGCTCTCCTCGGCGAGCACCAGGGTCGGGTCGGCCTTGGCCAGGTCGGTGAGCCGGGCGGCCACGTTCACCGGGTCGCCCACGACGGTGTACTCGAACCGGCTCTCGGCGCCGACGTGGCCGGCCACCACCGGGCCCGCGCTCACCCCGATCGCGGCGTCGAGGGCCAGCGGTGCCAGCCCCCGGATCAGCTCGCGGGCCGCGCGCAGCGCCCCGGTGGGCGCGTCCTCGACGGCCGCCGGGGCGCCGAAGATGCACAGCGCCGCGTCGCCCTCGAACTTGTTGACCCAGCCGCCGTGCCGGGTGACGACCTCCACGACGACCGCGAAGAAGGCGTTCAGCCGGGACACCACCTCCTCCGGGCCGAGCGTCTCGGCCAGCCCGGTGGAGCCGATGACGTCGACGAACAGCACCGCCACGTCGCGACGTTCGCCACCGAGCTGGACGCCCTCCTCCAGCGCCAGCCGGGCGACGTCGGTGCCGACCTGCCGGCCGAACAGGTCGCGCAGCCGCTCCCGCTCGCGCAGCCCCTCCACCATGGCGTTGAAGCCGCTCTGCAGCTGGCCGATCTCCGACGCGTCGTAGACCGGGACCGCCACGTCCAGGTTGCCCTCGCCCACCTCGCGCAGGGCGGCGGCGACGGACTCGACCGGGTCGCCCACGGCCCCGGCCGCGCCGGCGATGGCCAGGGCACCGACCAGCAGCGCGACCCCCAGCAGGAACAGCTCGGCGACCTGCGGCAGCGGCTCGCGGTCGCCGATCTTGACCAGCCCGAGGGCCGCCCCGACCAGCGGCACGGCGGTGCCCAGGGCCCAGGCGAGCAGCACCCGGGCGCGGACACCGAGCAGCCGCAGGGGCGGGGCCACGCTGCCTGCCATCGCAGCACCGACCACCGGCCGGAGTGTCCGCTCGGCCACCAGGTAGCCGAGCGCGCAGGTCGTGAAGCCGCCCAGCACGATCGTGCCGGTGACCTCGACGGCCAGGGTGAGGGAGTACCGGGTGTTCAGCAGCCCGAAGACGACCGCCGCCACCAGCCAGAGGACGGCGTTGATCCGGGCCTGCAGCCCGGGCAGCCGCAGGGCCGTCTCGGTGGCGCCCGGCGTGACCGGCCGGCCTTCCCGCAGCCACGGGTCCAGCGGACGGGCCGCCCGCCGGCCCCACCAGTACCCGACGACCAGCGACACCAGGATGTACGCCGCGAACACCAGGGTGTTCAGGAGCCGGCGGGCGTCGGCCTCCGCCTGTTCGTCCGGGGTGACCGGCACGAAGAAGGTGAGGAAGACGAACACCACGCCGGCGCCGACGACGTTGGCGAGCGCCATCGCCGGCCCGTAGAGGCGCTCCATGCGGCGGCGCAGCACCACGTGCACCGGCGCCGGCGACACGACGGCCTGATCAGCGCGGCGGGGCACAGCCGCAGGCTAGCGTCGGGGGCGTGGCGGCGAAGAAGACGGAGCGGTTGCTCAACCTGGTGATCTGCCTGCTGGCGACCCGGCGGTACCTCACGGTCCAGCAGATCCGCGAGGCGGTGCCCGGCTACGACGCTGACAACGAAGAGGCCTTCCGGCGCATGTTCGAGCGCGACAAGGAGGAGCTGCGCGAGCTGGGCGTGCCGCTCGAGACCGGGTCGAACTCGAACTGGGACGACGAGGTCGGCTACCGGATCGCGCGCCGCGACTACCAGCTGCCGGAGCTGACCTTCGAGCGCGACGAGGCCGCCGCCCTCGGCCTGGCCGCCCGGCTCTGGCAGTCGGCGCCGCTGGCCGGTGCCACCGGTAGCGCGCTGCTGAAGCTGCGCGCCGCCGGCATCGAGACCCCGGAGGGCGCCACCGGCCTGGAGCCGCGCATCGGCGCCACCGAGCCGACCTTCGAGGACTGCCTGGCCGCGGCCGTGGCCGGCCGCCGGCTGCGCTTCGGCTACCGGACCGCGGGCCGCCCGGGCTCCGAGGACCGGCAGGTGGAGCCGTGGGGGGTCGTGTCCTGGCACGGCCGCTGGTACCTGGTCGGGCACGACCTGGTGCGGGAGGCGCCGCGGGTGTTCCGGCTGTCCCGGATCGTCGGCAGCGTCCAGGCCGAGGGGGAGGACGGCGCCGTGGTGCGACCGCCGAACCTCGACCTCACCGCGATGGTGGCCCGGATGGCCGGCGACCAGCCCCGCACGCCGGCGCGGGTCCGGGTCCGGTCCGGCAGCTGCTGGGAGCTGCGGCGGGAGGCCACGGCGGTCGAGCCGGACGGCGACGGCTGGGAGGTCGTCGAGCTGCGGTTCTCCGACCCGGAGCGGTTCGCCGACCGGGTGGCGGGCTACGGCGCGGACGCGGTGGTGCTCGCGCCCGAGGAGGTCCGCGCGAGCGTCGTACGCCGGTTGTCGGCGCTCGCCGAGCCGGAGGTGGCCCGATGAGCGGCTCGCTGGACCAGCTGCCGCGCCTGCTGGCGCTGGTGCCCTACCTGCTCAAGCGGCCCGGGGTGCCGTTCGCGACGGCCGCCGCGGACTTCGGGATCACCGAGGACCGGCTCCGCAAGGACCTCAACCTGCTGTGGCTGTGCGGTCTGCCGGGGCACTACCCCGGCGACCTGATCGAGATCGAGTTCGAGGGCGACACCATCACGCTGTCCGACGCCCAGGGCGTCGACCGGCCGCTGCGGCTGACCGTGGACGAGGCGCTCGCGCTCGTGGTGGCGCTGCGGACGCTCGCCGAGACCCCCGGGCTGGCCGACCCGGAGCCGGTGCTGCGGGCGCTGGCAAAGGTCGAGGAGGCCGCCGGCGCGGCCGCGCTGCCGGCCGCCCGGGTGCAGGTCGCCCTGGAGGGCGAGGGCACCGTGCTGCCGGTCGTGCGGGACGCCCTCGAGCGCGGCCAGGCGCTGCACCTGACCTACTGGACGGCCGGGCGCGACGAGACCACCGACCGGGACGTCGACCCGGTGCGGCTGGTCACGGCGGAGGGGCAGGCCTACCTGGAGGCCTGGTGCCGCCGCGCCGAGGGGGTGCGGGTGTTCCACCTCGGCCGGGTGGAGGCGGTGCGGGTGCTCGACGAGCCGTCCCGCCCGCCGGCCGGGCTACCGTCCCGGGACCTGTCCCAGGGGCTGTTCCAGCCGGCGCCCGAGGACACCGTGGTCACGCTCGCCCTCGAGCCGGGGGCGGCCTGGGTGGCCGACTTCTACCCCTGCGACGCGGTGGAGGAGCTCGGGGACGGTCGGCAGGTCGTCACGCTCCGCACCAGCGGCACCGCCTGGGTGCGCCGGCTCGCGCTCTCGCTCGGCGCCTCCGGCCGGGTCCTGTCGCCCCCGGAACTGGCGCAGCAGGTCCGTGAGGACGCCCGGACGGCCCTCGCGGCCTACTCCGAGCAGCCCAGCACCTAGTCAACCTGGGTCATCTGCGTCACAAACACGTCAAGACATGGCGCCGAGGTGCCGAAAGCGTCGGTGTCGTCCCACCACGAGGGACGCCCACGAGAGGCACCGCCATGACGACCATCAAGGCTTCCTGCCCCACCTGCGGTGAGGTCGAGCTCACGCCTGCCGACGTCTCTCTCATGGTCTGCAGCCACGCGGCGCACTCCTACTACGCGTTCGAGTGCGCCGGGTGCGGCGACGAGGTCCGCAAGCCGGCCGACGACCACGTGGTGTCGCTGCTCGTCTCCGGCGGCGTCCCGGCGGTCGTGTGGGACCTCCCGGCCGAGGTACTCGAGGTCAAGGCCGGTCCGGCGCTGTCCTACGACGACCTGCTGGACTTCGCCCTGCAGCTCGGCCAGACCGACCTGCTCGCCAGCCTGGTCGACCGCGCCGTCGCCTGACCCCGGCGGGCGCTAGCCTCGGCGGATGGTCTGGATCGTGGTCGACGTGGCCCTCGGCGTGCTCGCCCTGCTCGGCCTCGCACTGGCCGGCTTCGTGCTCTACCGGCACGTCCGCACCCTGCTCCGCACCTTCGATGAGGCGTCCCGGCGGGTCGGCGAGTGCTCCGCGCAGCTCGGCGCCGCCACCGATAGCCCCGCGCCGCGACGCTGAACCGCCGCCCGGGACGTAGGCTGTCGGCAGCCCCACTCGAGGAGAAACCGTGAACCTGCCTGGTGGCTGGGAGCTCGTCCTGGTCCTGATCGTGGTCCTGGTCGTGTTCGGCTCCAAGCGGCTGCCGGACTCGGCCCGCTCGCTGGGCCGCTCGCTGCGGATCCTCAAGGCGGAGACCAAGGGCCTGCGCGACGACGAGCAGACGGACGCCGCGCCCGGGCTGCCGGCGGCGCAGCCCCGCTTCGACCCCGTCACGGGCGAGCCGCTCCAGCGCTTCGACCCGTACACCGGCGAGGCCCTGAAGCCGCCCGCCAAGCCCGACCACAGCCAGTAGCCCATGTCTCGGCGTCCACCGGACGGTCGGATGCCGCTCGTCGAGCACCTCTACGAGCTGCGCAGCCGGCTCGCCAAGTCCTTTCTCGCCGTCGGGCTCGCGATGCTGCTCGTCGGCGTGGTGTTCTACCAACCGGTCTTCGACTTCCTGCGCGAGCCGTACTGCCGCACGCCCGCGGCCGGGAAGTCCTGCGACCTGTACGTCCGCGACATCTTCGGCCAGTTCCAGGTGCGGCTGCGGGTCGCGGGCATCGCCGGGGTCGTCTTCAGCGCGCCGGTCTGGCTCTACCAGCTCGGGGCGTTCATCACGCCCGCCCTGCACCGGCGCGAGAAGCGGTACGCGCTGGCCTTCCTGGCCGCGGCCCTCGTGCTGTTCTCCACCGGCGTCTTCTTCGCCTACCTCACGATGGACAAGGGCCTGCAGTTCCTGCTCACCGTCGGCGGCGACGGGCTCGTCAGCCTGCCCGACCTGCAGAGCTACCTGTCGTTCGCCACCCTGACGCTGCTGGCGTTCGGGATCTCGTTCCTGTTCCCGATCGTGCTGGTCTTCCTCAACCTGATCGGCGTGCTCTCGGCGAGCCGGATGCGCGGCATGTGGCGCGGCATGCTCGTGGGGATCGCCTTCTTCGCCGCGGTCCTCACGCCCAGCACCGACCCGTTCACGTTCTTCGCCATGGCGATCCCGATCTGGCTGCTCTACGGGCTGTGCATCATCGTGGCCACGGTCCGCGAGCGGAGCCGCCGGCGGCGGGGCGCGGGGGAGGACAGCCAGCAGCACGTCGCCGACGACGAAGCGTCGTACGTCGACCCGACCCCGTCCCAGCTCTAGGGGCGCGGCGCGTGATCGGCGCCCGCCCGGGAACGTAGCCTGACGTGGTGACCAGTCCGGCCGAGCGCTACGCCGCCTTCCGGGCCTCCCAGGGTGGCCCCGCCCTCGCGGAGTTCGAGGTCGGCTACCCCTTCGGCCTCGACGCCTTCCAGCGGGTCGCCTGCCGGGCGCTCGAGGACGGCCGCGGCGTGCTGGTCGCGGCGCCCACCGGTGCCGGCAAGACCGTGGTCGGCGAGTTCGCCGTGCACCTGGCGCTCCGGGCCGGCCGCAAGTGCTTCTACACCACCCCCATCAAGGCGCTGTCCAACCAGAAGTACGCCGACCTGGCGGCCCGGCACGGTTCGGACAAGGTCGGCCTGCTGACCGGCGACACCGCCGTGAACGGCGACGCGGACGTGGTGGTCATGACCACCGAGGTCCTGCGCAACATGCTCTACAGCCGCAGCGACGCGCTGCGCGGCCTCGGCCACGTCGTGATGGACGAGGTGCACTACCTCGCCGACCGGGCCCGCGGAGCGGTCTGGGAAGAGGTGATCATCCACCTCCCGGACGACGTCATCCTCACCTCGCTGTCGGCCACCGTCAGCAACGCCGAGGAGTTCGCGGACTGGCTGGTCACCGTCCGCGGCGACACCGAGGTGGTCGTCGAGGAGCACCGGCCGGTGCCGCTGTTCCAGCACGTGCTGCTCGGCCAGCGGCTCTACGACCTGTTCGACGAGCGCGGCGAGGTCAACCCCGAGCTGGTACGGCGCAGCCGGGACGAGGACCGCTGGAAGCCGCGGGAGCGCGGCGCCCGCCCGCCCCGGCCGTCCGTGCCACGCCGGCCGGACGTGCTGCTGCGGCTGGACCAGGACGGGCTGCTGCCCGCCATCACCTTCATCTTCAGCCGGGCCGGCTGCGCGGCCGCGGTGGAGCAGTGCCTGCGGGCCGGCCTGAAGCTCAACACCGCCGAGGAGCGCGACGCGGTCCGCCGGCACGTCGAGCGGCGCACCGCCGACATCCCCCGCGAGGACCTCCGGGTGCTCGGCTACTGGGAGTGGCTGGAGGGCCTGGAGCGCGGCTTGGCCGCCCACCACGCCGGCATGCTGCCGACCTTCAAGGAGGTCGTCGAGGAGCTGTTCGTCGAGGGCCTGGTCAAGGCCGTCTTCGCCACCGAGACGCTCGCGCTCGGCATCAACATGCCGGCCCGGTCGGTCGTGCTCGAGAAGCTCGTGAAGTGGAACGGCGAGGCGCACGTCGACGTGACGCCGGGGGAGTACACCCAGCTCACCGGCCGGGCCGGCCGGCGCGGCATCGACGTCGAGGGCCACGCGGTCGTGCTGTGGCAGCCCGGCTTCGACCCGAAGCAGGTCGCCGGGCTGGCCTCGACCCGCACCTACCCGCTGAAGTCGTCGTTCCGGCCGTCGTACAACATGGCCGTCAACCTGGTCGGGGCGGTCGGGCGGGAGCCGGCACGGGCGCTGCTGGAGAGCTCGTTCGCGCAGTTCCAGGCCGACCGCTCGGTGGTCGGGCTGGCCCGGCAGGTGACCCGCAACCTCGACGCGCTCGAGGGCTACGCCGAGGGCATGACCTGCCA
>JAOPVD010000222.1 GCA_025966295.1 Frankiales bacterium
TGCCGCGGCGCGCGACCACCCGCACCGTCTCGTCGGCCACGGCCTGCAGCCGGGCCGCTTCGCGGTCCTCGCCGGCCGGCAGCAGCCGGCCCTCGGCCTTGCTCACCACCTTGCTCGTCACCACCACGACATCGCCTGCGCGGTAGGCGAAGGCGTCGGCCAGCAGCTGCGCCAGGTCGTCGCCGGGCCGGACGTCCGGCAGCCCGCGGACCGGGTGTACCTCGAGGTGCTCAGACACCCGCGAGGTCCAGCGCGGCCCGGGCCATGGCGGCCGTGGCCTCGAGGTCGGTCATGAGCAGCGGGACGGCCCGCACCTCGACGCCGGGCACCTCGACGCCGGCGTCCGTGGTGTCGACGAGCCAGCCGTCGAGCAGGTCGCTGCCGTAGTGCCGGCCGACCGCCTCGGCGCTGGTCTCCACCCCGATCGCGGCCAGGCAGGCGTCGGCCATGCCGCGCACCGGTGCGCCGCCGATGATCGGGCTGACGCCGACGACCCGCTTGCTGGTGAGGGCGTCCCGGACGCCCTTCACCTGCAGGATCGTGCCGACGCTCACGACCGGGTTGCTGGGCGGCAGCAGCACCACGTCGGCCGCCTTGATCGCCTCGAGGACACCGGGGGCCGGCAGCAGCTCGTTGTGGGTCACCAGGGTGATGGACTCGGCGGGCAGGGCGGCGCGGTGCCGGATCCACCACTCCTGGAAGTGCATCGCGCGGCGCTGGCCGGTCTCCGGGTCGGTGACGGTCACGTGCGTCTCGGCCTGCACGTCGCTCATCGGCAGCAGCGTCGCGCCCGGCTGCCAGCGCTCGCAGAGGCTGCGGGTGACCTCGGTGAGCGAGCCGCCGCCGAGCATCAGCTGGGTGCGGCGCAGGTGGGTCGCGAGGTCGCGGTCACCGAGGCCGAACCACGCGGTCGGGGAGCCGTAGGCAGCCAGCTCCTGCTTTGCCCGCCAGCTCTCGTCCTGCCGGCCCCAGCCACGCTCCTCGTCGATGCCGCCGCCGAGGGTGTACATGACGGTGTCGAGGTCGGGGCAGATCCGCAGCCCGTAGAGCGTGGTGTCGTCGCCGGTGTTGACGACGACCGTGAGGTCGGCGTCCGGGACCGCGTGCTGGACGCCGCGCAGGAAGCGCGCCCCTCCGATACCGCCCGCGAGGGCCACGATGCGCATGTGGGTGAGTCTGTCAGCCACGTGCGGCCCGCTCACGGGCGAGGCGGCGCACCGCCGCCGGCAAGGTGTCCAGGACGATGCCGCGCTCGGCGCGCAGCTGCCGCCGGGACCGCAGGACGCCGGCCAGGCCGACGGCCCACACGAGGTACTGCACCGACATCGCGACCTTGAAGTCGCCCAGCGTCGCGGCGGTCGCGCCGCCCGGCGCCCGGGCGCTGAGCACCAGCCCGATCGCCAGGATGGTGAGCAGCGCGGCGACGAAGCCGCCGACATTGACGATGCCGGTGGCGCTGCTGAGCCGGCCGGGCGGGTTCTCGGTGCGGGCGTAGTCGAAGCCGACCATCGAGCCCGGGCCGTTGGTGGCGAGCACCACGACGAGCAGCACGAGCAACGCCAGGGGCGCCCGGCCGGGCCAGGCCAGCACCAGGGTCCAGGCCGCCGCGCTGGCCCCGACGATGGCCAGCACCGGCGCCGACCGGCGGAACGGGTAGCGGCCGACGAGGTGGCCGATGACCGGCCCGACCGCGACGGAGACGAGGACGAGCAGGGTCAGCAGCAGGCCGGCCTCGGTCGGCGTCCGGCCCTCGCCGATGACGAGGAAGGGGTAGCCCCACAGCAGCGCGAACACGGTGGCCGAGAACTGCGTGGTGAAGTGCGTCCACATCCCCAGTCGGGTGCCGGGTTCGCGCCAGGCGCCGCGCAGCTGGGCCCGCACGTGCGGCAGGTGCAGCGGCACCGGCGCCACCACGCGGTCCGGGGCGCTGTCACGCACCACGAGCAGCACCAGCAGCCCGACTGCCGCGCCGACCGCGGCGGCGGCCAGGAACGCCGGTGACCAGCCGGCCGCGCGCAGCGCGAAGACCAGCGGGTAGGCGGCCGCCAGCTGGCCGAGCTGGCCGAGCAGGCCGGTCAGCTGCGTCACCACCGGCACCTGGCGCGGCGCGAACCACAGACCGACCAGCCGCAGCACGGCGGTGAACGTCATCGCGTCGCCCGCCCCGACGAGCACCCGCGCCAACACCGCGCCCGACACCGAGTGCGCCTGGGACAGCAGCACCTGGCCGAGCGCCATGGTGACGGCGCCGGACACGATCAGGCGGCGCGAGCCGAAGCGGTCGAGCAGCACGCCGACCGGCACCTGCAGGCCGGCGTACACCGCCAGCTGCAGGACGCCGAACAGCCCGAGCTCCGCGGCGGTGGCACCGAAGCGGTGCTGCGCGGCGACCCCGGTGACGCCGAGCGAGGCCCGGTCGAAGACCGCCACGACGTAGGCGCTCAGCGCGAGCCCCCACACCAGCCAGGCCCGCTGCGGGGTGCGGAGCAAGAGGGGTCCGTCGGGCTGCGCGCTCACCTCTTCGGCAAGGCGCCCCAGGCGCCGCAGATTCCCTGCTGGGCGACACGTAGGGTCGGAACATGGACGCCGTGCCGGGGATGAGGCGGGCTCTCGCGCGCGCCCGGGACGGCAAGCCGCTCGACGTCGACGAGGCCACGGTCTTGCTCGCGGCGCGCGGCGCCGACCTCACCGCGCTGTGCGCGACGGCGGCGCGGGTCCGCGACCAGGGGCTGCTGGACGCCGGCCGCCCCGGCACCGTCACCTACTCGCGCAAGGTGTTCATCCCGCTCACCCGGCTGTGCCGCGACCGCTGCCACTACTGCACCTTCGCGACCTCTCCGGGCAAGGTGGACGCGCCGTACCTGGCGTTGGAGCAGGTCCTCGACATCGCCCGCCAGGGCGCTGCGCTGGGCTGCAAGGAGGCGCTGTTCACCCTCGGCGACCGGCCGGAGGACCGCTGGCCGCAGGCC
>JAOPVD010000229.1 GCA_025966295.1 Frankiales bacterium
GCGGCGGCCGCCGCCACCCACGGGCTCGAGGTCGCGACCGTCAACGTCGCTGGCCAGGTCGTCCTCGGTGGCCCGGTCGCGGCCCTCGACGCGCTGGCCGCCGCCCCGCCCGCGGGTGCCCGGGTACGGCGCCTCGAGACGGCCGGGGCCTTCCACACCAGCGCGATGGGCAGCGCGGTACCGCGGCTGGCCGAGCTGGTCGCCGCCCTGACGCCGGGCGAGCCGCGGTGCACCGTCGTCGCGAACGCCGACGGTGCCGTCGTCACCAGCGGCCGTCAGCTGCTCGACCGGCTGGTGGGTCAGCTCACCGGGCCGGTGCGGTTCGACCGGTGCCTGCAGACCATCGCCGGGCTCGGTCCGACCTCTGTCGTCGAGCTCGCCCCCGGCGGCACGCTCGCGGCGATCGCCAAGCGGGCCTTCCCGGGAGTCGCCATCACCGCGCTCAAGAGCGCCGCTGACCTGCCGGTGCCGGCATGAGGGCCCGCACCCTGGCCGGTGCCGCGCTGACCGGGATCGGGGCGCACCGCCCGGCGCTGCGGGTCGACAACCTCGCGGTGGCGGAGCGGCTCGGCTCCAGCGACACCTGGATCCGCGAGCGCAGCGGCATCGTGACCCGCGGGGTCGCGGCCGCCGACGAGTCGGTGGTCGACATGGCCACTGCCGCGGCGGGCAAGGCGCTCGCGGCCGCCGGTGTCGACGCCGGCGACCTGGGGCTGGTGCTGCTGGCCACCTGCTCGATGCCCGGACCGCTGCCGGGCGGCTCGCCCGAGATCGCCTACCGGCTCGGCGCTTCCCGCGCCGGCGCCTCCGACATCGGGGCTGGCTGTGCCGGCTTCGCCTATGCCGTCGGGCTGGCCGCCGACACCGTGCGCACCGGCACCGCCGAGCACGTGCTCGTCATCGGCTCCGAGAAGCTGCTCCCGATGGTCGACCCCGACGACCGGGGGACGGCGTTCCTGTTCGGCGACGGCGCCGGTGCGGCCGTGGTCAGCCGGTCCGGCACCGAGGCCATCGGTCCGGTGGTGTGGGCGCACGACGGCGACCAGCACGCCAAGCTCACCATCCACGGCACGCCCCCGCGGCTCGCCATGGAAGGGCGGGCGATCTACCGCTGGGCCACCACCTCCCTGCCCGACCTGTGCCGACGGGCGTGCGCCGAGGCGGGCATCGCGCCGGCCGACCTGAAGGCGTTCGTGCCGCACCAGGCCAACCTGCGCATCACCGAGTCGGTGGTGCAGGCGCTCGGCCTGCCCGGCTCCGTCGTCGTCGCCCGCGACGTCGTCGACAGCGGCAACACCTCGGCGGCGTCGGTGCCGCTCGCCCTCGCCCGGCTGCTGGAACGCGGCGAGGTCGAGTCCGGTGACCCGGTCCTGCTCTTCGGCTTCGGCGCCGGTCTCACGGCCGCGGGCCAGGTCGTGCTCTGCCCCTGATCCCGTTCCGGGCTCACGTCGTACGTACCGCACCACCCCCCACACCCCAAGGAGAACCACATGACGCTCACCCAGACCGACGTCCTCACCGGCCTCGCGGAGGTCCTCGAGGAGGTCTCTGGCGTGCCCGCCGACAAGGTCACCCGTGAGGCCAGCTTCGAGAACGACCTCGAGGTCGACTCGCTCACCATGGTCGAGGTCGTCGTGGCCTGCGAGGAGAAGTTCGGCGTCCGCATCCCCGACGAGGCGCTCGAGAACCTCAAGACCGTCGGCGACGCGATCGACTACATCGCCGCGGCAGGTGTTCCCGCGTGACCTCGGTCGCTGTCACCGGGCTCGGGGCGATCACCCCGCTCGGTCCCGACGTCGCTGCCCTCACAGAGGGCCTGCTCAGCGGCCGCTCCGGGGTGCGACTGCTCGAGGGCGAGCCGTGGGACGCGCTGCCGGCCCGGCTGGCAGCGACGGTCGACCTCGAGGGCCGGCTGGAGCGGATCGAGGCCCGCACGCTCGACCGCGTGCAGCAGCTCGCCCTGGTCGCCGCCCGTGAGGCCTGGGACGACGCCGGCGCGCCGGCCGTCGCCCCGGAGCGGCTCGCGGTGGTCATCGGCTCCGGCATCGGCGGGGCGCTCACCATCCTCGGGCAGGCGGACGTGCTGCGCGAGAAGGGCCCGCGCTCGGTCAGCCCGCACCTGGTGCCGATGCTCATGCCCAACGGCCCGGCCGCCACGGTCGGGCTGGCGCTCGGGGCCCGCGCCGGCGTGCACACGCCGGTGAGCGCCTGCGCCTCCGGGGCCGAGGCGATCGCCTACGCGCTGGAGCTGCTGCGCAGCGGCCGGGCGGACGTGGTCGTCGCCGGCGGCTCGGAGGCCTGCGTGCACCCGCTGCCGATGGCCGGCTTCGCGCAGATGCGCGCGCTGTCGACCCGGCACGACGAGCCGGATGCTGCCTCGCGGCCCTACGACAAGGGCCGGGACGGCTTCGTCCTCGGCGAGGGTGCCGGGGTGCTCGTGCTCGAGACCGAGGAGCACGCCCGCGCCCGGGGGGCCCGCGTGCACGCCCGGCTGGGCGGTGCCGGGCTCGCGTCCGACGCCCATCACGTCACCGCACCCGACCCGGCCGGCACCGGCGCGGCCCGCAGCGTGACACTGGCGCTGCAGGACGCCGGTCTCACCGCGACCGACATCGGCCACGTCAACGCGCACGCCACCTCGACGCCGCTCGGCGACGTCGCGGAGTCTCGTGCGCTCGCGCTCGCGCTCGGCAGCCACCGGCCGGCGGTGACCGCCACCAAGTCGTGCACCGGGCACCTGCTCGGCGCGGCCGGTGCGGTCGAGGCGGTCGCCACCGTCGTCGCCCTCCGCGACGGCCTGGTGCCGCCGGTCCGCAACCTCGACGACATGGACGACGAGGCGGACGTGGACGCCGTGCGGGTCCTCCCGCGCGAGCTGGACCACAGCGCCGCCCTGTCCACCAGCTTCGGCTTCGGAGGTCATGACGTGTCCCTGGTGTTCGTGCGATGACCGTGACCGCGGGGCCGGAGCTCGCCCCCACCTGTGTCCGCCGCCTCGACGCGCTGCTCGACGGCTGGGAGGTCGTCGAGGCCGTCTGCGGTGTGGTGGTGGCGACCGGCACCATCCGCGGCGCGCACGTGGTGGCGTTCGCCACCGACCCGGCCGTCCAGGGCGGCGCGCTCGGCGTCGAGGGGTGTGCCGCCATCAGCCGGGCCACCGACCTGGCGCTGCTGCGCGGCATCCCGGTGATCGGCATCTGGCACTCCGGCGGGGCCCGGCTGCGCGAGGGCGTGGCCTCGCTGGCCGCCGTCGCCGGCATCTTCGCCGCGCAGACCCGGGCCAGCGGCCGGGTGCTGCAGGTCTCGGTCGTGCTCGGCCCGGCCGCCGGCGGTGCGGCCTACGGGCCGGCACTCACCGACGTCGTGGTGATGGGCCCGGCCGGCCGGGTGTTCGTGACCGGTCCCGACGTGGTCCGCCGCGTCACCGGGGAGGACGTCGGCATGGACCGCCTCGGCGGCCCCGACACGCACGGGCGCATCAGCGGCGTCGCGCACCTCATCGCGCCGACCGACGACGAGGCGCTCTACACCGCCCGTCGGCTCGCGCTGCTCATCGGTGCGCAGGGCAGGGTGTCGCTCGACGAGCTGGACGGCAACGACCCGGGACCGCTGGTCCCGAGCGACCCCCGCAAGTCCTACGACGTGCGCCCGCTCGTCCGGGCCGTCCTCGACCCGGGCAGCCACCTCGAGCTGCACCGCGACTGGGCGACCAGTGCGGTCACGATGCTCGGCCGCCTCGGCGGTCGCGCCGTCGGCGTGGTGGCCAACGACCCGCAGGTGATGGCCGGCTGCCTCGACGCCGCGACCGGCGACAAGACCGGCCGCTTCGTGCAGTGGTGCGACGGCATGGGGCTGCCGCTGGTGTTCCTGGTCGACGTGCCCGGCTACCTGCCGGGGGTCGGTCAGGAGGACGAGGGCGTGCTGCGGCGTGGCGCCAAGCTGCTGCACGCCTACGCCGGTGCCAGCGTGCCGCGCCTGACCGTCGTGACCCGCAAGGCCTACGGCGGTGCCTTCATCGCGATGGGCTCCAAGGGGCTCGGCGCCGACCGGGTCTTCGCCTGGCCGGGGGCGCAGGTCGACGTCATGGGGGCCAGCGCCGCCGTCGAGGTGCTCAACCGCCGTGAGCTCGCCGCGGAGAAGGACCCGAGCGCCCGCGCGGCGCTGGTGCTCCGGCTCGCGGCCGAGCACGAGGCCACCACCGGCGGCCTGACCCGCGCCCTCGAGTGCGGTGCCGTCGACGAGGTCATCGAGCCCCACCAGACCCGCCGCCGTCTCATCGAGACGCTGGCCCAGCTGCCGCACCGCAAGGGCACCCGACCGAACGGACCGCTGTAGTGACCTCCACCCCCCGCTCCGTCCTCGTGACCGGTGGCAACCGCGGCATCGGGCTGGCGACCGCCAGATCCCTTGCGGCGCAAGGACATCGGGTCGCGGTGACCAGCCGCAGCGGCGAGGTCGAGGGCCTGCTGACCGTGAAGTGCGACGTGACCTCCGGCGAGGAGGTGGAGGCGGCGTTCGTCGCCGTCGAGCAGGCGCACGGCCCCGTCGAGGTCCTCGTCTCCAACGCCGGCATCACAGACGACCAGCTGCTGCTGCGGATGAGCGAGGAGTCGTTCACGCGGGTCCTCGACACCAACCTCACCGCCGCCTACCGGCTGGCCAAGCGCGCGTCGCGGTCGATGCTGCGCGCGAAGTGGGGTCGGCTGCTGTTCGTCAGCAGCGTGGTCGGGCTGAGCGGCTCCGCCGGCCAGGCCAGCTACGCCGCCTCGAAGGCCGGCCTGGTGGGCTTTTCCCGTTCCCTGGCCCGCGAGCTCGGTGCCCGGAACATCACGAGCAACGTCGTCGCGCCCGGCTTCGTCGACACCGACATGACCGCGGAGCTGACCGACGCCCGCAAGGAGCAGGTCCTCGCCAGCATCCCGGTGGGCCGCACCGCGCACGTCGACGAGATCGCCGCGGTGCTGGCCTTCCTCGCCAGCGACCAGGCGGCCTACGTCAACGGCGCCGTCGTACCGGTTGATGGTGGCCTCGGGATGGGTCACTGATGACGGTGCTCGACCTGCCGGCGGCGCCGACCTCCGGCACCCTCGGCGGGGTCTCGTTCGTGGTGCTGGGGGAGGGCGGACCCACCACCGTGTTCGCCCACGGGCTCGGCGGTTCCATCGCCGAGACCCGCCCGCTCGCGACCCGGGTGGCCGGCACCCGCGTGCTGCTCGACTTCCGCGGGCACGGCGACAGCGCCGTCCTCGAGGACGGCTGGGACTACGACCTGCTCGCCGACGACCTGCTTGCCGTCGCGGACCACGTCGGCGCCACCCAGGCCGTCGGGTTGTCACTCGGCTCGGGGGCGCTGCTGCGGGCGCTGGCCCGCGACCCCGGGCGGTTCACCAAGGTCGCCTTCGTGCTGCCGGCCGCCATCGACAGCGCCCGCCGTGACGGCGCCACCGAGCGGCTGCACCGGCTCGGCGCGGCCATCGAGCGGCAGGACGCCCGCGCCACGGCCGACATCCTGCTCGAGGAGCTGCCCGACGAGGTACGGCGCCGCCGTGGCGTCGACGCCCTCGTCCTGCGGCGGGCCGGCCAGCTCGTCACCAAGCCGGCGCCGGCCCCGCGGCACGAGGACCGGCCGCTGCCGGACCGGTCGGTGCTGGCCCGGCTGACCTGCCCGGCGCTGGTGCTGGCGCAGACCGACGACCCCCTGCACCCGGCCGACCTGGCCGCCGAGCTCGCCGCCGCCCTGCCGGCGTCGGAGCTGGTGGTGCTGCCCGAGGGCGGCGTGTTCTGGACGGCTGCACGCGAGGCGCAGAGCGCCCTCGCCCGACATCTTGCGGAGGACTGACCGATGCTGCTCGAGGGCAAGCGCCTGCTCATCACCGGCGTGCTGACCGACCAGTCGATCGCCTTCTCGGTGGCCCGGCTGGCCGCGGAGCAGGGGGCGACGGTCGTGCTGACCGGCTTCGGCCGGTCGCTGTCGCTGACCACCCGCATCGCCAAGCGGCTCCCCGGCAACCCGCCGGTCATCGAGCTGGACGTCACCTCGGAGGAGGACCTCGAGCTGCTGCCGAAGCGGGTGCGCGAGCACGTCGACGGCGTCGACGGCGTGCTGCACGCCATCGGCTTCGCGCCCGCCGACGCCCTCGGGCAGGGGGTGCTCGACACCAGCTGGGAGTCGGTAGGCACCGCGCTGCACGTCTCCACCTGGTCCTACCCGGCGCTGGCCCGGGCCTGCCTTCCCCTGATGGGCTCCGGCGGCTCCTACGTCGGCCTGGACTTCGACGCCCGCGTGGCCTGGCCGGCGTACGACTGGATGGGGGTGGCGAAGGCCGGGCTGGAGAGCGCGAACCGTTACCTGGCAAGGGATCTCGGTGCCCACGGCATCCGGGCCAACCTGATCGCGGCCGGCCCGCTGAAGACCATGGCGGCCAAGTCGATCCCGGGCTTCAAGCAGTTCGAGGACGCCTGGGGCACCCGCTCGCCGCTGGGCTGGGACGTCACCGACCCGGAGCCGGTCGCCAAGGCGTGCGTGGCACTGCTGAGCGACTGGTTCCCGGCCACCACCGGGACGGTCGTCTACGTCGACGGAGGCTTCAGCGCCGTCGGCGTCTGACCCCTCCCTTCCGGTGATCCACGGAACCGGCGCCCGCGTTTTCGGCCCGCAAAAGGCGCCGCCGGTTCCGTGGATCACCAGGGAAGGACGCGCGGCGGGCGCCGAATGGCCAGGCGTCAGGCCCGGGGCTACCATCGGCGGGCAGCCTCGGTGAGGACGTCGCCCCCGCTGCGGAGCCGGCTCAGCGTGCCGTTGACCCCGGCGTCGTGAGACGGACGCAGCCCGAGTCGGGCCACCGTCCTCAGCCCTGCGGCTCGACGAGGTGCGGCCTGCGGGTGTCCATGCACCACGAGGGCGGGGCGCCTTGCGCTTCGGTCCGGGGGCCGGGCGCTCAGGCGCGCGCAGCAGGACAAGGCCGGCGAGACCGGTTGGAGGAACGCAGATGGGGATCGACGAGACCTACCGGACGCGGAGTGCCGAACAGCTGCTGCAGGCCCAGCGCGACGGGGTGAGCGCCTGGCAGGT
>JAOPVD010000275.1 GCA_025966295.1 Frankiales bacterium
CAGGACGTCGACGCCGGCACCGACGCCGCGACGCTGGTCAAGCTGGCGGACACCCACGGGGTCGCGCTGCAGGACGGCTGGACCGCCGGGGAGATCGCGCTGGAGCTGTTCGAGAAGCTCGTCGAGCACACCCTGATCGAGCCGACCTTCGTCAAGGACTACCCGGTCGACGCCCGCCCGCTGGCACGCGACCACCGCACCGACCCGCGGCTCGCGGAGGCCTGGGACCTCGTCGTCGGCGGGGTCGAGCTGGCCACCGGCTACTCCGAGCTGGTCGACCCGGTCGAGCAGCGCCGCCGCCTCACCGCCCAGTCGCTGAAGGCGGCCGGGGGCGACCCCGAGGCGATGCAGCTCGACGAGGACTTCCTGCGCGCGCTGGAGCACGGCGCACCGCCGATGGGCGGTCAGGGGATGGGCCTGGACCGGCTCGTCATGCTGCTCACGGGCCAGCCGATCCGCGAGACCATCCTGTTCCCGCTGGTTCGCCCCCTTTCGTAGCCTGCCTTTCCTGTCCAGCTGGCTTTAGGGCCACATTGATGTGGCCGATGGGGGACTTGTGGAACTCGCGCGCGCCCGGAGCCTGCGGCTGTGCGGTCTGCTCGCCGGCCTCTGGTCGGTGGGGTACCTCGCTGTGCTGTCGTCCGACACCGGTGGCCGCACCGCCGTCGTGGCGGCCGAGCTGGGCAAGCTGCTCGCGGCGGCGGTGGCCGCCCTGGCCTGTGCCCTCACGGCCCGCCGTACCGGGGGGCGGCTGCGGCGCTCCTGGCTGCTGTTCGGCGCCTTCGCGGCCGTCTGGTCGCTGGGCCAGCTGGCCTGGTGCTGGTACGTCCTGGTGCTCGACGTCACGGTGCCGTTCCCCGGGCTGCCCGACGTGGGCTACCTCGCCAGCGTGCCACTGGTGCTGGCCGCCCTGCTGGTGCACCCGGACGCGCCGCCGCTCGCCGCCGGTCGGCTGCGGCTGGTGGCCGACGCGGTGCTCGTCGGCGTCTCGCTGCTGGCGCTGACCTGGCGGTTCGCGGTGCGTGACGTCTACCTCGACGCCGGCGCGCACGGCCTCGCCGCTGGGCTCGGCCTGGTCTACCCGGCGCTCGACGCCATCGTCCTGACCCTGTTGGCCCTGGTGGCGTTCCGCGCCCGCGGCCGCGGCAGCCTGCCGCTGGCCCTGGTCGCCGGCTGCCTGGCGTGGGGTGCCGCCGGCCACCTCGTGTACGGCGTCGTCGTGCAGAGCGGCTCGTGGCGGCCGGGCAGTCCGGTGGACGCGGCCTGGGGCATCGGCTTCGTGTTCCTCGCCCTGGCCGCCTGCAGCGAGAGCGCCCCGCAGCGCACTGACATCGTCGAGCGGGCTGCCTCGCTGCGCTCCGCGTTCCTCCCGTTCCTGCCGCTGGCGGGCGTGGTCCTGTTCGTCGTCGTCGACCAGGTCAAGGGCCAGACCTACGAGCCCACGGGCCGGGCGCTGGGCGGCGTCATCTTCGCCGCGGTGCTGGCCCGACAGCTGCTCGCCCTCGTCGAGAACAGCCGGCTCACCCGCAACCTGGAGGCCACGGTCGCGGAGCGGACCCGCGCCCTGCAGCTCAGCTCCGACAAGCTGCAGGAGCAGGCCTGGACCGACGCGCTGACCGGCCTGCCGAACCGGGCCCGCACCCACGACCTGGTCGCCAGGGCGGTGGCCCAGGGTCCGCTGGTGGTCGCGCTGCTCGACCTCGACGGGTTCAAGACGATCAACGACAGCCTGGGCCACGCCGCCGGTGACGAGCTCCTCACCGCCGTCGGCCAGCTGCTGGTCACGGGCCTGTCGCCCGGTGCGGTGGTCGGGCGACTCGGCGGGGACGAGTTCGTGGTGGCCCTGCCCGGCTGCGTCAGCGACCTGCAGGCGCGCGCCTTCGGGGCCGAGGTGCTGCGCGCGCTCGGCTGCCCGGTGCTGCTCGGGGCCCGGTCGCTGGTCATGAGCGGCAGCCTCGGGCTGGCCGTCGCCCGCCCCGGCGACACCGCCGAGTCGCTGCTGCGCAACGCCGACCTGGCGATGTACGCCGCGAAGCACGGCGGCAAGGACCGGCTCCAGCTGTTCGAGCCGTCGATGCGCGACCGGCTGCTCGCGCGGGTGGAGCTGGAGCACGACCTGCGCAGCGCGCTGATCGCCGGGCAGGTCGTGCCGTGGTTCCAGCCGGTCGTGGACCTGCGGACCGGGCAGATCCGCGGCGTCGAGGCGCTGGCCCGTTGGCAGCGCAACGGCACGCAGGTGCCGCCGAGCGTCTTCGTCCCGCTGGCCGAGCAGACCGGCCTGGTCGCGCTGCTCGGGCGTCAGATCCTGCGCACCTCGTGCACCCACGCGGCGGCCTGGAACCGGCTCGCGCCGCTGACGCTGTCGGTCAACCTCTCGGCCGTGCAGCTGGCCAGCGATGACCTGGTCGACGTCGTCCGCGAGGCGCTGCGCGAGTCCGGGCTCGCGCCGGAGCAGTTGGTCCTCGAGATCACCGAGACGGTCCTCATGGACGACGTGGCGGCGGCGGGGGAGCAGCTGGCCGCGCTGCGCGCCCTGGGGATCCGGATCGCCCTCGACGACTTCGGCACCGGCTACTCCGCGCTGGGCTACCTGCAGCAGATCCCGGTCGACATCGTGAAGATCGACCGGGCCTTCGTGCGGGAGCTGCACCTGGGCCCGCGGCAGGGCGCGCTCGCCAGCGCCGTGCTGACACTTGCCGCCAGCCTCGAGCTCGAGGTCATCGCCGAGGGGGTCGAGCTGCCGGCGCAGGCCGAGCGCCTGCGGCAGCTCGGCTGCCGGCTCGCGCAGGGCCTGCTGTACCAGCCGGCGCTGCCCGCCACCGAGCTCGGGCAGCTGTGGCACGGCCAGCTCGAGGATTCCGTCGAAAACAGCCGCTGATTCGACATCTTGAGGAATTTCCGCTTTGCTTTCTGCAGGCATTCGGAATTGACGAAAAGCGGAGAAGTGAAATGGCGCAAAGGGTTCAGGTCCTGCTCGTGTGCGATCTGCACGACGACGAGGTCGAGGGCA
This sequence comes from Frankiales bacterium, assembly GCA_025966295.1. GTDB lineage: Bacteria > Actinomycetota > Actinomycetes > Mycobacteriales > SCTD01 > RYN-111. Next base: position 3,011 of record JAOPVD010000275.1, read on the forward strand.
CCGAGACGATCAGCTTCGGCCTGGACGGCTCGTCGTACGAGATCGATGTCTGCGACGAGCACGCCGCGCAGCTGCGCGACTCCTTCGCGTCGTACGTCGGCGCCGCCCGCCGTGCCGGCCGGACCGCCGCGGCGGGGGTCCGCCGGGGCCGGCAGCCCGCCAAGAGCCCGGGCAACGACCGGGTCGCCGAGATCCGCGAGTGGGGCCGCAAGAACGGCCACCAGGTGAGCGAGCGGGGCCGGCTGTCGG
>JAOPVD010000297.1 GCA_025966295.1 Frankiales bacterium
GCTCGGCCGGCCCTGCACCCGCTGGCTCTCGGCGCAGCCGCTGGACGGCGCCCGGTTCGCGCCGCCGTCCGCCGCCGACCGCACCGAGTCCTGCGTCGACGCGGCCGGGCGGCTGCTCACCGACCGCTGGTTCGTGGGCGGCCGGCTGGTGCGGACCCGGACCGCCGTGTCGGTCGGGACCGGGCCGCGGCTGGTCGGCGGTGGCCTGTTCGACGGTGGGGAACCGACGCCGCTGCCGACCGGTGGCTCGGGCTTCGTGATCCGGCGGTCCACGACGGCCGAGCTCAGCCGGCTGCTCGGCGTGGCCGCGCCGGCCGGGCCCGCCGGGATGCGGGCGGACCTGGCGACGGCGGTGCTGACCCGAGGCGCCAGCGGGTTCGCGCGGGAGGGCGCGGTCCTGACCTGGACCGACGGCACGCACCTGGCCGTACTCCGCCTCGAGCGCGACCTCGAGCGGGCCGCCGCGCCCGCGCTGCGGGGCGAACAGGTTGCCCTGGGGCACCTGGGAAGTGGTCGGCTCGAACCGGTGCTGGCCGGCCTGCGGGTGACCGCCGCCGGCCCCCGTGGGCTCCGGCTGACCGCGACTGCGGACCTGCCCGAGGCGGCGCTGCTCGGCTGGCTGCGCTCGGTGCGGCTCTGACGTCAGGCGCGCGGGTCAGCCGGTGTTGCGCATCCCCGCTGCCACGCCGTTGACGGTGAGCAGCAGCGCGCGGCCGAGCAGCGGGTCGTCCTCGCCGGCGCGCTGCCGCGCGAGCAGCTCGACCTGCAGGTGGTGCAGCGGCTCCAGGTAGGTCTCGCGGGTCATGAGGGTCTGGCGCAGCACTGGGTCGCTGCCCAGCAGCTCGCTCTCGCCGGTCACCCGCAGCACCTGCTCCACCGTCAGGGCGTGCTCGGCCTGCACCGCCGTGAACAGGTGCTGCAGGTGCTCGGGCACGAGCCGCTCGACGTACCGCTCGGCGATGGCGAGGTCGGTCTTGGCCAGCGTCATCGAGACGTTGCCGAGGAACGCGCGGAAGAACGGCCACTGCTCGTACATCTCGCGCAGCACGTCGGCGCGCTCGGGGGCCGCGGCCAGCCCGGAGCCGACGCCGTACCAGCCGGGCACGATCTGGCGCGACTGCGTCCAGCCGAACACCCACGGGATGGCGCGTAGCCCCTCGACGCCGGCGGCGCTGTCGGGCCGGCGGGACGGCCGCGACCCGATGTGCAGGTCGGCCAGCAGGTCGACGGGCGTCGAGGCCAGGAAGTAGGCCGGCAGGTCCGGGTCCTCGACGAAGGCCCGGTAGCGGGCCTGCGCCGCCTTCGACACCGCGTCCATGACCGCGTCCCAGCGGCTGCCCTGCGCGTCGCTGCGGCGCGCCTTCTGGTGCAGCACGGTGGCCTCCAGCGAGGCCGCGACCAGCAGCTCGAGGTTCTCGCGGGCCAGCACCGGCAGCGCGTACTTGTCGCTGATGACCTCGCCCTGCTCGGTGAGCTTCAGCTCGCCGTCGACCGCGCCGTTGGGCAGCGCCAGAATCGCCTCGTAGGTGGGGCCACCGCCGCGCCCGACCGACCCGCCGCGGCCGTGGAAGAACCGCAGCCGCACGCCGTGCCCGGCCGCGACGTCCAGGGCCCGGCGCTGGGCCCGGTGGATCTGCCACTGCGAGGTGGTGATGCCGCCGGCCTTGTTGGAGTCGGAGTAGCCGAGCATGACCTCCTGCACGTCGCCGCGCAGCGCCACCAGCCGCCGGTACGACGGGTCCGCCAGCAGGGCCTCCAGGACGGTGTCGGCCTGCTCGAGCTCCTCGACCGTCTCCAACAGCGGCACGAACCCGATCCGGGCGACGCCGTCGGTGAGGTCGACCAGGCCGGCCTCGCGGGCCAGCACCACCGCGGCCAGCACGTCGTCGGCGCCCGCCGTCATCGAGATGATGTAGCTCTCGACGGCCTGCGGCCCGAGCACGTCCAGGGCCCGCGCGATGGCCTCGAAGACCGCGGCCGTCTTCGTGCCCTCCTCGTCCAGCGGCAGTGGATGCGGCGCGAGAGGGCGCCGGCCGGCCAGCTCCTTGGACAGGGCGGCGAAGCGGTGGTGGCGCGCCAGGTCGGCGTACGGGAAGGACAGCTCCCAGGTGCGGTCGAGCAGCTGCCCGACCGCGTGGTGGTGCTTGTCGGCGTGCTCGCGCACGTCCATGGTGGCGAGCAGGATGCCGGTGCTGGCGGCGGTCCGCACCAGCCGGTCCACGGCGCCGCCGGCCACCACCGGCCCCTGGTGCGCGCGCAGCGAGGCCCGCATCAGCAGCAGGTCGCCGAGCAGCTGGCGGCCGTCGCGGTAGTCGCGGCCGGGGGCGTGTGGGCGGCCCTCCACCACCCGGTCGAGGGTGAGGACCAGCCGCTGCCGCACGCAGGTGAGGAACAGCCGGTACGGCTCCTCGGCGTTGAGGCGCCGGTAGCGCGGCTCAACCTCCGGCAGCTGCGCGAGCGACCGGTCCAGCACCGCCAGCAGGTCGGGCGAGCAGCCCGACACCCGTTGCGACACCGACAGGTCACGGCGCAGGTCGTCGACGAGGCCGAGCAGCAGCCGGATGCCGTGCACCGCCTGCAGCTCGAGCACCTCCAGCGTGGTCTCGGGGGTGACGTTGGGGTTGCCGTCGCGGTCGCCGCCGATCCAGGTGCCGAACGTCAGGGGCCGGGCGGTCGGCGCCAGCGGGACGCCCCGCCGCTCGAGCTGGTCGCGCAGCTCCTCGAGGACGTCGCCCACCGCGGTGCCGCCGAGGCCCTCGAAGTAGTAGACGCCGTTGCGGGCCTCGTCGAGGGGGTCGGGACGGTCCAGGCGCAGCTCGTCGGTCTGCCACATCAGGTCGACCGCCTCGGCGAGGCGGCGCTGGCGGCGCGCCGAGTCGTCCTCGTCGAGCAGCGACGCGATCCGGCGGAGCTTGTCCAGGATCGAGCGGCGCGCCGCCTCCGTCGGGTGCGCGGTGAACACCGTCCGCACCGACAGCCGGGCCGCGTCCGCGGCCAGGACGGCGCGGTCGACGCCGGCCTCCTCCACCCGGTCGAGCGCCCGCTCGATCCAGCCGCCGCTGGTCTGCCGCTGGCGCAGCAGCTCCCGGCCGCGGTGCACCTGCTCGGTGACGTTCGCCAGGTGGAAGTACGACGTGAACGCGCGCACCAGCCGGACCGTGGTGGCCAGGTCGATCGCCTGGAGCTCCTGCACGTCCGAGAGCCGGCCCTTCTTGGCCTGGCCGCGGACCAGCTCGACCAGGTCGAGCAGCTCCTGGCCCTCGTTGCGCACCAGCGTCTCGCCGAGCAGCGTCGTCACGAGGCGGATGTCGGCGCGCAGGCTCTCGCTGGTCGTCTCCCGGGTCATCGCCCCATCTTCGCCTGCGCCGCGCTACGCCCCGCTCAGGCCCGCCGGCCAAACCTACGACCGCGGCGGCGTGCTGTCCGGCGACCGGTAGCGTCCAGCGCATGCCGCGGGTCGACGTCCTCCACCTCCGCGGGCCCGTCCTGGTCGGCCCCGACGACGTCCAGCCGGAGGCCTGGGTGGTCGGCGGCCGGCTCACGTTCAGCCGGCCCCACGGCGAGGTCACCCCGGTCGAGGGCTGGGTGCTGCCGGGAATGGTCGACGCGCACTGCCACATCGGCCTGGGCAAGGACGGCGCGGTCGACGCGGCCGAGGCCGAGCGCCAGGCCCTGGCCGACCGCGACGCCGGCGCGCTGCTGCTCCGCGACGCCGGCTCGCCGGCCGACACCCGTTGGGTCGACGACCGCGAGGACCTGCCGGTGCTGGTCCGGGCCGGGCGGCACATCGCCCGGCCGCGGCGCTACCTCCGGGGCTACGCCGATGAGGTCGAGCCCGAGGACCTGCTCGCCACGGTCGTGCGCCAGGCCGGGGCCGGCGACGGCTGGGTGAAGCTCGTCGGTGACTGGATCGACCGCGACACCGGCGACCTGGCCGCCTGCTGGCCCGCGGAGGTGCTGGCACCTGCCATCGCCGCCGCGCACGCCGCCGGCGCCCGGGTCACCGCGCACTGCTTCGCCGAGGACGCGCTGCGGGACCTGGTCGAGGCCGGCATCGACTGCATCGAGCACGGCACCGGCCTGACCGCGGACACCATCCCGCTGTTCGCCGAGCGCGGGGTCACCGTGGTCCCGACGCTCATCAACATCGCCACCTTCCCCGACATCGCGGCGGCCGCCGAGGCGAAGTTCCCGGGGTACGCCGCGCACATGCGGGCGCTGCACGCCCGCCGCCACGACACCGTCCGGGCCGCGCACGAGGCCGGCATCCGGCTGTTCGTCGGCACCGACGCCGGCGGCTCGCTGGCGCACGGCCGGGTGGTGGAGGAGGTCCTCGAGCTGCACCGCGCCGGCCTGACCGCTGTCCAGGCCCTCGACGCCGCGACCTGGGGCGCCCGGGCCTGGCTCGGCCGGACCGCGCTGGAGGAGGGCGCCCAGGCCGACCTGCTCGTCTGCGCCGCCGACCCGCGCTCGGACCTGGCCGCGCTGCGCGACCGGCCGACCGTGGTGCTGCGCGGCGTCGTCCGGGCCTCCTCCTAGGCGGTTCATCACGACCTCCGCCAAACGGCAGACGCCGGGGCCGGCAGGTGCCAGGCTGGAGATCATGGACGAGCGGCCGGACCTGCGGATCGTGGTGAACCTCGACGAGGAGCCCGCGCGCTGCGTCACCTGCGCCGAGCCCGCCACCACCAGCTCGGCGGCTGACAACCAGCCGTTGTGCCTGTCCTGCTTCACCGCCAGCCACTGGCACCCGTCGTGGGCGCGGTCCTACGACTGACCGGTCAGGCGCGGTTCGCCCCGGTAGGTCCCGAAGCTCCACCTGTTGCCCTCCGGATCGCGGACGGCGAAGTCCCGCGACCCGTAGTCGGTGTCGTGCGGGGCCTCGGTGACCTCGGCGCCCGCCGCCACCGCGCGGGCGTGCAGGGCGTCCGGGTCGTCGCAGACGACATAGCAGCCGAAGCTGCCCGGTCGCAGCGGCCAGCGGTCCTCGTCGGAGTCGCGGTGCGAGCCGAGCATGACTCCGCCGCCCAGCGGCCAGGACAGCTGGGCGTGCTCCACCACGGTGCCGTCGCCGTAGACGGCCGTCTTCTCGAAGCCGAGGGCGTCGACGAGGAAGCCGATCAGCGCGTAGGCGTCCTTGGCCCGCAGGGTCGGCCAGACCTGCGGTGCCGGTGGCGTCGTCATGCCGCCACCCTCCGCCGCTGAGCGCGGACGGGCAAGCGCCGGCAGGCGTTCACGCTGCGGTCAGGCGATCGACCCTCGTTCGTCTTCGTCGGCGGGCACTTTGAGGGTGTGCTTCTTCTCGGACATCGCGGTGCCGTCCACGCCACAGCGCCCGAGAACACCCTTGCCGCGGTGGACCGCGCGCTGCGGCAGGGCGCGGACGGCGTCGAGGTCGATGTCCGGGTCACGTCCGACGGCGTTCCGGTCTGCCACCACGACCCCGGCCTGCGTCGGACGGCCGACGACCCGCGGCACGTGGCGACCAGCGGGCACGACGAGTTGCCGTGGATCGGCAGCCATCGGATCCCGCGGCTCAGCGAGGTCGTCGACCTGGTCGCTGGTCGGGGCCGCCTCGTCGTCGAGGTGAAGACGCCGCACTGGCCGGTGGGCGCCGCCACCGGCACCGTCGAGGCGGTGGTGGCCGTGCTCCGCCGGCACCGGCTCGAGCACGTCACGGTGTCGTCCTTCGACCGGCCGCGGGTGCTGCACCTGCGACGGTCCGGGATCCCAGTCCGGACCGCCCTGCTCGGCCGGCCCGGCGTCCCCTTCGGGGTCCTGCTGCGCCGTGCGCTGCTGGACGGCCACGACCAGATGCACCCCCACGTCGGGTCCGTGCTGTCGCGCCTGGAGCTGGTGGAACGCGCTGCGGCGCAAGGGATCGCGGTGACCGCCTGGACGGTTGACCGACCGCTGCACCTGCTGCGGCTCGCCGAGGCCGGGGTGGAGGCCGCCATCTGCGACGACCCCCGGGCGGCCCGGCAGGTCCTTTTCCCGCGGCTGGCCGAGGCGGGCTAGGAGCGCAGCTGCTCCTCCTCGTGCAGCCAGTCGAGCCTCCGCAGCACCACGCCCTCCCGCATCGCCCACGGGCAGATGTCGATCCGCTCGATGCCGAAGGCCGTGAAGGCCTCGAGCGCCACCATGGCGCCGGCCAGCAGCTGCGGGGCCCGCGACGCCGACACCCCCGGTAGCGCGGCCCGTTCGGCGGCGGTCATCGGCGCGACCCGCTCCACGATCGCCTCCAGGCCGTCCCGGCTGAGGCTGCGCGGCACCCGCGGACCGAGCGCGTACGGCGCCGCGCCGTCCAGCCGGGCCAGCGACCGGAACGTCTTCGAGGTCGCGACCACGCGGTCAGGCGTGCCCTGGGCGTGCAGCTCGGGCACCACCGCCGCGAGCTCCTGCCAGACGTGCTCGCGCAGCGCCGCGACCTCCTTGCGCGACGGCGGGTCGCCGCGCAGCCACTCCCGGGTCAGCCGTCCGGCGCCCAGCGGCACCGACACCGCCAGGTCGGGCAGCTCGTCGCGGCCGCAGGCGATCTCGAGCGAACCGCCACCGATGTCGAGCGACAGCACCCGCCCCGCGCTCCACCCGAACCAGCGTCGCACCGCCAGGAACGTCATCGCCGCCTCGTCCCGGCCGGACAGCACCGCGAGGTCCACGCCCGTCTTCTCGCGCACCTCCGCCAGCACCTCCAGGCCGTCCCCGGCCTCCCGGACCGCGGACGTCGCGAAGGCGACGAGGTCGTCGACCTCCTCCTCGGCCGCGGCGTGCGCGGCCTCCTTGACGGCCTGCAGCAGCAGGTCCCGGCCGTGGTCGCCGAGCCGCCCGTCCGGGCCGATCAGCTCGGCCAGCCTGAGCTCGGTCTTGTGGCTGCGCACCGGGTCGGGGTGCGAGCCGGGGTGGGCGTCGACGACCAGCAGGTGCACGGTGTTGGACCCGACGTCGAGCACTCCCAGGCGCATGCCCGGCAGGCTAGGCGACGGCCTCGCGCTCGCGTGCCACACCGAGGAGCTCGCTCTGCACGTCGACCGTGCCGGCCTGGTGCCAGGCTCCGTCGGCGTCGAGGTCCCAGCGGCGCACGTCGTCGGCGGTCAGCCGGTCCAGGACGCCGCGCAGGCGGTCGCGCACGGCGCCGTCCTTGACCCGGACCAGCGTCTCCACCCGGCGGTCCAGGTTGCGGTGCATCAGGTCGGCGCTGCCCAGCCAGTACTCCGGGTCCCCGCCGTTCTCGAAGGCCATCACGCGGGAGTGCTCGAGGAAGCGCCCGAGGATGCTGCGCACCCGGATCGTCTCCGAGAGCCCCGGCGCGCCGGGGCGGAGCGCGCAGATGCCGCGGACGACCACGTCGATCGGCACGCCCGCCCGGCTGGCGTCGTACAAGGCGTCGATGAGCACCTCGTCGACGACGCTGTTGGCCTTGATGCGGATGCCCGAGGGGCGGCCGGCGCGGGCGTGCTCGGCCTCGGCCCGGATCCGCGCCAGCAGGCCGGCCCGCACCCCGTGCGGGGCGACGAGCAGGTCGCGGTACTCGGTCTGGTTGCTGTAGCCGGTGAGGGCGTTGAACAGGTCCGTCAGGTCCGCGCCCAGGACCGGGTCGGCCGTGAACAGCCCGAGGTCCTCGTACAGCCGGGCGGTGCGGGGGTGGTAGTTGCCGGTGCCGAGGTGGGCGTAGCGGCGCAGCCCGCCGCTCTCCTGCCGCACGACCAGGGCGGCCTTGCAGTGCGTCTTCAGGCCGAGCAGGCCGTAGACCACGTGGCAGCCGGCGCGCTCCAGCTTGCGGGCCCAGCGGATGTTGGCCTGCTCGTCGAAGCGGGCGGTGATCTCGATGACGACGACGACCTGCTTGCCGGCCTCGGCGGCGTCGATGAGGGCGTCCACGATCGGCGAGTCACCGGAGGTGCGGTACAGCGTCTGCTTGATGGCGAGGACCTGCGGGTCGGCCGCGGCCTGCTCCAGGAAGCGCTGCACCGAGGTGCTGAACGAGTCGTAGGGGTGGTGCACCAGCACGTCGCCCTCGCGCAGCGCCGCGAAGATGTCGGCCGGCTGCTCGCCGTCGACCAGCCGCGGGTGGGTGGCCGGCACGAACGGTTCGTCCTTGAGTTCCGGCCGGTCGAGCGCGGACAGCTCGTGCAGCGAGGACAGCGCCAGCAGCCCGGGGACGGCGACGACGTCGTCGAGGGTGACGTCGAGCTCGCGCACCAGCAGGTCGAGGACGTGCGGGTCCATGTTCTCGCCGACCTCGAGCCGCACGACAGGGCCGAAGCGGCGGCGGGACAGCTCGCGCTCGAGGGCCTGCAGCAGGTCCTCGTCGCGGTCCTCCTCGACCTCGAGGTCGGCGTTGCGGGTGACGCGGAAGGCGTGGTGCGCCAGCACCTCCAGGCCGGGGAACAGCTGGCCGAGGTGGGCGCCCATCAGCTCCTCGAGCGGCAGGTAGGTGGCCGTGCCGGGCGCGCCGCCCTGCACCTGCACGAACCGCCCGACATTGTCCGGGACCTTGACGCGGGCGAACCGCTCGACGCCGGTCTGCGCGTCGCGCACCAGCACCGCGAGGTTGAGCGAGAGGCCGCTGATGTAGGGGAACGGGTGGGCCGGGTCGACCGCCAGCGGCGTGAGGACCGGAAAGACCCGCTCCCGGAACCAGCCGTGCAGCCGCAGCTGCTCGGTCGCCGGCAGGTCGTCCCAGTGCACGATCTCGATGCCCGCGTCGGACAGCGCCGGCTGCACCTGCTCCAGGAAGGTGCGGGCGTGCTCCTGCGCGAGCTCGCGGGCCTTGCTGCGGATGAGCGTCAGCTGCTGCCGGGTGCCGAGCCCGTCGGCGCTGCGCACCCCCAGGCCGGTCTCCAGGCGGCGGATCAGACCGGCGACGCGGACCATGAAGAACTCGTCGAGGTTGGTCGCGAAGATGGCGAGGAACTTGGTGCGCTCCAGCAGCGGGGCCGCCGGGTCCTGCGCCAGCGCCAGTACCCGCTGGTTGAATTCCAGCCAGGAGATCTCCCGGTTGAGGAACCGCGACGGGGAGCGTCCCAGCGGCTCGGCCAGGGCAGCGCCGGTCGCGCCGGGCGTGCCAGCCGTCGTCGTCACGTGGGGATGCTCCACGTCCTGAGTCAACACCCGGGTCCCGTCCCCTGAACGCGGACCCCGGAACCCGTCGCCGGCCGGTGACATCGCAACCGCCCGGGCCAGCACAGCTGCACTCGACAGGAGCCTCCGGACGGGGGCATCAGCGTGCCGGCCGCGCCCCGCCGGGCCGGGTCGGCCCGGTCAGGTGCAGTTGTGCTGGTGCGTCAGGTCGGCTGGAGGAGCCGGTCGCGGGCTCGGCACCGCACCAGCGCGATCCAGGGCCGTGTGGAGGCTCCCGGCCCAGTGCGACAGCCCCACGCCAGGAAAGGTGGGGCTGGCTGTCCGCGACACCTCTTCCAGCCCCAGAGCGCGCAGGCGTGCCGCGGCCGCGGTGGCTCCGACGAAGCAGTCGGCCGTGACCACCTGGAGCCCGAGCCGGTCGGCGGCCTCCAGCCGGCTGACGGTCAGCGCCTTACCGGCCCGGAGCCCGCGGCGCTCGACGTAGGTGCTGTGCAGGTGCAGCTGCGGCCGACCGCCGACCCGGTCGACCCGGGCGACGCCGAGACCCACGGGCCGGCCGTCGTGCTCGGCGGTCAGGACCAGCTCGCCGGCAGCCAGCCGGCCCAGCAGGTACCAGCCGGTGCAGCGCCGGTGCAGCCGGACGGACAGGGCCTCGGCCGTGCCGAGGTGGGCATAGCACTGCCGCTCGACCCGGCGCTTCAGGGCGGCGAGCTCGACGACGTCGTCCGGGGTGGCCGGACGGATGCGCAGGCCGTCGGCCTGCCGGCTGCGCGGGTCCCACGGGGTGGGGTGGACCGGTGCGGTGAGCATGCCTCCACGGTGGACAGGGCACGTGAGAGGACGGTGAACGACGGGCGGCGGCAGGCCGACGGCTGAACATCGGCTCGGGCGCCGCCTGAAGCGTTCTTCGTGCGGCGTTCACCTGCCGGCCACCCCTGCGCGAGGTTGTCCTGCGACCGTCGTCGGGTGCACGCGTTCGAGACAGCACCGGTCCCCGTGGTGGCGCGGGTGCTGGTCAGTGCCTCCGAGGGCGGCCGCTCGCCGCTGCTCGAGAGCCTGCGCCACCACGGCTTTGCGGTGCTCGTGGCGCCCAGCGACGCTCTCGCGCAGCAGGTCGAGAGCGGCGCGGTGGACCTGGTGCTGCTGCACACCGACGCGGCCTCCGCGCTGCAGGAGCTCGCGGCCCTGCGCGCCTTCTCCACGGTGCCGGTCGTCGTGGCGCTGCGTGAGACCCGCGCCTCCCTGGAGCGCTTCCTCGAGGCCGGTGCCGACGACTGCGTCCCGAGCGGGGTCACCCGCGCCGAGCTGGCGACGCGGGTACGGGCGGTGCTCCGGCGCCGGCAGCGGCCGCCGGTCGGGGAGGTGCTGCGCGCCGGCCCGTTCGTCATGGACCCGGGCCGCCACTTGTTCCTGCATGACGACGTCCCGGTCCACCTGCCGCCCAAGGAGTTCGGGCTGCTCGAGCTGCTCATCCGCCGCGACGGCCGGGTGGTCAGCCGCGAGGAGGCACTGGAGCTGGTGTGGGGGCACGGCCACAGCGGTGACCCGTCGACGGTCGACGTGCACGTGAAGCGGCTGCGGGCCAAGGTGGAGGACGAGCCGGCCAACCCGACCCGGCTGCTGACCGTGCGCCGCCTCGGCTACCGCTTCCAGGCCTAGCGAGCCGCCGAGCCGGTCAGTGCCTGCCGACCAGGTCCAGGAACTCCCCACGGGTGCGGGCGTCGGTGCGGAGCGCGCCGCGCAGGGCGCTGGTCACCGTCATGGTGCCGGGTGCCTTCACGCCCCGCAGCCGCATGCACATGTGCTCCGCCTCGAGCACCACGCCCACGCCCCGTGGCGTGAGCTGGTCCTCGAGCCAGCCGGCGATCTGCTGCGTCATGCGCTCCTGCACCTGGAGCGCTCGGCTGAAGTGCTCCACCACGCGGGCCAGCTTCGACAGCCCGACGATCCGGTCCTGTGGCAGGTACGCGACGTGGGCCCTCCCGACGAACGGGAGCAGGTGGTGCTCGCACAGTGTGTGGAAAGGGATGTCGCGCACCAGCACGAGCTCGTCGTACTGCTCGTCGTTGGGGAAGGTCGTCGGGTCGACGTCGCGCGGCGTCAGGAGCTCCTGGAAGGCCAGCGCGACGCGCCGCGGCGTCCGTTCCAGGTGCTCGCTCTCGGGATCCTGGCCGAGGGCGAGCAGCAGCGCCCGGACCGCCTCCTCGGCAGCACTGACGTCCACGTGTCGCACCTCCTGTACGGCCTCCCGATCGTGCGGCGACGCTAGCAGCGGGGTCCTGCAGGGGTGCGGCGCGGGCCAGGGCATCCTTGCGCGATGACCACCACCTCAGGACCGCTGGCCGGCACCCGGGTCGTCGAGCTCGCCGGTCTGGGCCCCGGCCCGTTCGCCGCGATGCTGCTGGCCGACCTCGGTGCCGATGTCGTCCGCGTCGACCGGACCGTGCCAGGGGGCCTGGTGCTCGGCACCGGGCCGCGGCTCGACGTCGTCAACCGCGGCAAGCGCTCGCTCGCGGTCGACCTCAAGGACCCCGGCGCCCGCGACCTGGTGCTCGACCTCGTGGCCGGCTCCGACGTGCTCATCGAGGGCTTCCGCCCCGGTGTCGCGGAGCGCCTCGGGGTCGGGCCGGCGGACTGCGCGGCCCGCAACCCCAAGCTCGTCTACGCGCGGATGACCGGCTGGGGCCAGGAGGGCCCGCTGGCCCCGGTCGCCGGGCATGACATCGACTACCTCGCGCTCACCGGCGCGCTGTGGGCCACCGGCCGCGCCGACGAGGCGCCGACGGCTCCCCTGAACCTGCTCGGCGACTACGCCGGCGGCTCGATGTTCCTGGTGATGGGGGTGCTCGCCGCGCTGCTCGAGGCCGAGCGCAGCGGTCTGGGCCAGGTCGTCGACGCCGCCATGGTCGATGGCGCCTCGGTGCTCACCACCATGTTCACGGCCCTGTCCCAGATGGGGGTGTGGGACCTGGGCAGGCGCGGCAGCAACCCGCTGGACTCCGGTGCGCCCTGGTACGACGTCTACCCCTGCGCCGACGACCGGTGGGTGGCCGTCGGTGCCCTGGAGCCGCAGTTCTACGCCGAGCTGGTGCGGCTCACCGGGTTCCGCGAGGGCGAGCCGGACCGCTTCCAGCAGGTCCCTCCCGAGCAGTGGCCGGCGTTGAAGGCGCAGTGGGCCGCGCTGTGGAGGACCCGCCCCCGCGACGAGTGGGCCGCCCTCCTCGGCGGCACGGATGCCTGCGTGCAGCCCGTGCTCGACTGGCAGGAGCGCGAGGAGCACCCGCACCTTGTCGCCCGGCAGACCTACGTCGAGCTCGACGGCATCACGCAGCCGGCCCCGGCGCCGCGGCTCAGCCGGACCCCGCTCGGCGTCGACCGGCCACCGCCGCTCCCCGGCGAGCACACCCGGGAGGTGGCCCGCGAGCTCGGCCTGCCGGACGAGGCGCTCGAGAAGCTGCTCGCCTCCGGCGCGCTGTCGGTGAGCTCGTGAAGGTCGTGGTCGTCGGCGCGGGCCTGGCCGGGCTCCGCGTCGCAGAAAGCCTGCGGAACAAGGGGTTCGACGGCGAGCTGCTGTTGGTCGGTGCGGAGCAGCACCGGCCCTACGACCGGCCGCCGCTGTCGAAGCATGTGCTGCGCGGCGAGCGCGAGCCGTTCTTCCTGCGGGCCGAGGAGGACTACGCCGAGCTGCACCTGGACCTCCGGCTCGGCACCACCGTCACCGGCCTCGACGTACCCGGTCGTCAGGTGCTGACCGCCGTCGGCTCGATCGGCTACGACCACCTCGTGATCGCGACCGGTGCCGATCCGCGCCGGCTGCCCGGCGCCCCGGGCCACGTGCTGCGCACCCTCGACGACTCCCGCGCACTGGCGCCGGTGCTGCAGCCCGGCAAGCGGATCGGCATCGTCGGTGCCGGCCTGATCGGCTGCGAGGTGGCGGCCAGCGCCCGCGCCAAGGACGTCGAGGTGCACCTGGTGGACGTGCTGTCCAAGCCGCTAATTCGGGTCCTCGGCGACCAGGTGGCGCAGCGCGTCGTCGACCTGCACGAGCAGCACGGCGTGCGGTTCCACCTCGGCACCGGGGTGGTCAGCGCGACGGCCAACCGGCTCGACCTGGACGATGGCACGGTCCTCGAGGTGGACGCGGTGCTGGAGGCGATGGGCGTCACGCCCGCCACCGGCTGGCTGGAGGGCAGCGGGCTCGAGCTCGCCGACGGGGTGCTGTGCGACGAGGTCGGGCAGGCGGCCGAGGGCGTCTGGGCGGTCGGCGACGTCGCCCGCTGGGCCGACGGTGCCGGCGGCAGCGCCCGGCACGAGCACTGGACCCGGGCGGGCGAGCAGGCCGCCGCCGTCGCGGCCGCGATCCTCGGCGAGCGCTCCCCGCTGACCGGGACGCCGTACTGGTGGAGCGACCAGTACGACGTGAAGCTGCAGGGACTCGGCCACGCGCGCCCCGACGACGACGTGCAGGTGCTCGAGGTCGGTCCGAAGAGCCGGCCGCTGGCGCTCTACTCGCGCGCCGGACGGCTGACCGGCGTGGTCGGCTTCTCAGCGTCGAAGTTCGTCATGCAGCTGCGAGCGCAGGTCGCCGCGGGTGCGCCGGTGGCCGAGGTGGTTGCCGGGCTCTAGGAGCGCCCGAGGCCGTCCGGCGAGGACAGGTTGGCCAGCCGCAGCTGGCCCTTGGCGATGAGCCGGCCCTGCTCGTCGGTGATGTCGATGTCCCACAGCTGCTGGGTCTTGCCGCGGTGGATCGGGGTCGAGCGGGCGGTCAGCCGGCCCTCGCGGGTGGCCCGCAGGAAGTTGGTGTGGTTGGACGTGCCGACGACCGCGCCGCCGTACCAGGCCGCGCCCGACACGCTGCCGACGCTCTCCACGACGGTGCACAGCACGCCGCCGTGCAACATGCCGTAGGGCTGCAGCAGCTCCGGCGTGACCTCGAAGCTGGCGGTGACGCCGTCCTTCGAGACCGCGTCGAAGCTCAGGCCGATCAGGTCGTCAAAGCCGCTGACGGGCAGGTCCTTGAGCTCTGGTTCAGTCACCGGCAGACCGTACGACGGCCCATCGCGACAGGAGCACGCCGGGGTCGTCGTGCACCAGCGACAGCAAGGACAGGTCGGTACGGGGCGCCGGGCCGAGCAGGTGCGGCCCGTGCCCGACGGCCGTCGGCGACGTGGTGAGGCACAGCTCGTCGACGACGCCGGCCGCCAGCAGGCTGGTGAGCAGTGACGGCCCGCCCTCGCACAGCAGCCGGGTGAGGCCGCGGGCGTGCAGCGCGGCGACCAGCGACCGCGGCTCGGTGGTGCGGATCACCTCGACGCCGAGGTCCACGTCGACGCCCTCCGGTACGGCGAGCAGGACCGGGCCGGCCAGCAGTCGGGCGTCGGGCGGCAGCTGTCCGGTGCGGCTCACCACCACGATCGGGGTCTCGGCCGCGCGCCCGTGCGCGGCCCGCCAGGCCGCTGCCGCCGGCCGGTGCTGCACCGGTCCGTAGTCCTCGGCGCGGACGGTGCCGGCGCCGACGACCACGGCATCGCAGCCGGTGCGCAGGGCCCGGAAGGCGGCCTTGTCGGCGGCGCTGCCCAGCGGCCCCGAGGTGCCCTCCACCGCGACGGCACCGTCGACGGACACCACGAACCCGGCCCGCAGGTGCGGACCGGGTGCGTCGTAGAGGTCGAACAGGTCCTCGGCGGTGACGTCGTGGACCGTGGGATGGAGAAGCTTCACGCGCCTATCGGACCACGTGCGGCATCAGCGCGTTGGCGGGGATCTGGCCGAACCGGCCGGACTGGAAGTCCTCGACCGCCTGCATGAGCTCCTCCCGGGTGTTCATGACGAACGGCCCGTACTGCGCCACCGGCTCCCGGATCGGCTCGCCGCCCAGGACGAGCACCTCGAGCGCGCCGTACCGGGACTCCTGCTTGTCGTCGGCCGCCACGGTGAGGTGGTCGCCCTTGCCGAACACCACGGTCTGGCCGGTGTGCACCGGACGGCCCTCGGCGCCGACCCGGCCGGCGCCGGCGAGCACGTAGACCAGTGCGTTGTAGGAGGCGTTCCACGGCAGGTTCAGGGACGCGCCGGGCGCGATCGTGGCGTGCACGAACGAGATCGGGGTGCGGGTCGAGCCCGGGCCCTTGTGACCGGCGATGTCGCCGGCGATGACGCGCACCAGCGCGCCACCGTCGTCGGAGGCCAGCAGCAGCACGTCGCTGCCCTCGAGGTTCTGGTAGGCCGGGTCGACCATCTTGTCCTTGGCCGGCAGGTTGACCCAGAGCTGGACGCCGTGGAAGGTGCCGCCGCTGATGACCAGATCGGCCGGGGGCGTCTCGATGTGCAGGATGCCGCCGCCCGCGGTCATCCACTGCGTGGCGCCGTCCTTGATGAAGCCGCCGCCGCCGTGGCTGTCCTGGTGTTGGAAGGCGCCGTCCATGATGTAGGTGACCGTCTCGAAGCCGCGGTGCGGGTGCCAGTTGGTGCCCTTGGGCTCGCCCGGCTGGTACTCCACCTCGCCCATCTGGTCCATCATGATGAACGGGTCGAGGTCGCGGACGTCGACGCCTGCGAACGTCCGGCGGACGGGGAAGCCCTCGCCCTCATAGCCGGTCGGGGCCGTCGTCACCTGCTTCACGGGCCGCTCGGTGTCGCCGAGGCCGGCGCGCGGAATGCGGGGCAGGGCGATCGTGTCGCTGGTCACGGCGGGCATGGTGGGCTCCTTAGGTAGTTGCAGTTGCAATCATCTCCAACACCGCCCCGTCCCGCAACCTTCCCGCGCCCCTCTTCCCGGTACGGCGGGACGCGGGCGCAGCAGAGCCGGCCCGGCGCCGGGGGTGGTTGGGCTAGGAGCGCAGGGCGGCGAGGGCCATCGCCTTGAGCATCGGCGAGCGGCTGTCGGCGTCCTCGATGTGCGGCGTGGAGTTGAGCAGCCCGAACGCCGCGTGCGCCCGCGCCCGGGCCTCGGTGCGGCTCAGCGGCGGGACGAGCTGGTCGACCCAGAGCTCGACGTACGCCCGCTGCAGGCGGCGGACCTGCCGCTGGTCGGCGGGGCTGAGGGAGGCCAGGTCGCGGTCCTGCACGCGGATGAGGTCCGGCTCGCCGAGCGAGAAGGCGAGGTGCTTGTCGACCAGCCGCTCGAGGGCCTCCTGCGGCGTGCGCGCGCCGGCGACCTCCGCCCGGCCGTTCTCCAGCAGGTCCTCGGAGATGCCGACCAGCAGGTCGGCCAGCAGCGCGTCCTTGGAGGAGAAGTGCCGGTAGACGCCCGGTCCGCTGATGCCGACCGCCGACCCCAGGTCCTCGATCGAGACCCCGTGGTAGCCGAACTCGGCGAACATCCGGGCGGCCTCCCGGCGGAGCTGCTCCTGACGCGGCGTGCTCACCCTCTTGCCTCCCGTGTTAGGGATCGCTAACGTATCGCATGTTAGGGATCGCTAACAAGCATTGGAGTCAGCGTGGACGCCCCCGTCCTGCGCACCACCGCCGCACCGGGCAGCGATGCCTTTGCGCGCAACGACGCCCACCACCGGGCGCTCGCCGTCGAGCTGAGGGACAAGCTCGCCGCCGCCGCGCGCGGCGGCCCGGAGCACACCCGGGCCAAGCACGTGGCGCGCGGCAAGCTGCTGCCCCGGGAGCGGGTCGACACGCTGCTCGACCGCGGCAGCCCGTTCCTGGAGCTCAGCCCGCTCGCGGCCGACGGCATGTACGACGGGGACGCGCCAGGCGCGGGCGTCATCACCGGCGTCGGCCGGGTCGCCGGCCGCGAGTGCGTGGTGGTCGCCAACGACGCGACCGTCAAGGGCGGGACCTACTACCCGATGACGGTGAAGAAGCACCTGCGGGCGCAGGAGGTCGCGCTCCACAACAACCTGCCGTGCGTCTACCTCGTCGACTCCGGCGGGGCGTTCCTGCCCAAGCAGGACGACGTCTTCCCCGACCGCGAGCACTTCGGCCGGATCTTCTTCAACCAGGCCACCATGTCGGCCCAGGGGATCCCGCAGGTGGCGGCGGTCATGGGCTCCTGCACTGCAGGCGGCGCGTACGTGC
This sequence comes from Frankiales bacterium, assembly GCA_025966295.1. Taxonomy (GTDB): domain Bacteria; phylum Actinomycetota; class Actinomycetes; order Mycobacteriales; family SCTD01; genus RYN-111. The sequence goes on from JAOPVD010000297.1 coordinate 17,113, forward strand.
CGGCGATGTCCGACGAGGCCGTCATCGTCCGCGACCAGGGCACCATCTTCCTGGGCGGCCCGCCGCTGGTGAAGGCCGCCACCGGCGAGGTCGTGACCGCCGAGGACCTCGGGGGTGGTCTGCTGCACAGCAAGACGTCCGGCGTCACCGACCACCTGGCCGACGACGACGCGCACGCCCTCCGCATGGTCCGCAGCATCGTCAGCACCTTCGGCCCGCGCGCCGAGAAGCCTTGGGACACCAGGCCTTCCGAGGAGCCGGCGCTCGACCCGGCCGAGCTCTACGGCGTCGTCCCCGCCGACGCGCGGACCCCGTACGACGTCCGCGAGGTCATCGGCCGGCTGGTCGATGGCTCGCGCTTCCAGGAGTTCAAGAAGGAGTACGGCGCCACCCTCGTGTGCGGGTTCGCGACGGTGCACGGTCACCCGGTCGGCATCATCGCCAACAACGGCGTGCTCTTCGCCGAGTCCGCTCTCAAGGGCGCGCACTTCATCGAGCTCTGCGACCAGCGGTCGGTGCCGCTGCTGTTCCTGCAGAACATCACCGGCTTCATGGTGGGCCGCGAGTACGAGGCCGGCGGCATCGCCAAGCACGGTGCCAAGATGGTGACCGCGGTGGCCTGCGCCCGGGTGCCCAAGTTGACCGTCGTCATCGGTGGCTCGTTCGGGGCCGGCAACTACTCGATGTGCGGCCGGGCGTACTCGCCGCGCTTCCTCTGGATGTGGCCCAACGCCCGCATCTCGGTGATGGGCGGTGAGCAGGCGGCGTCGGTGCTGTCGACCGTCCGGCGCGACGGGATCGAGGCCAAGGGCGGCGCCTGGTCGGCCGAGGAGGAGGACGGCTTCAAGGAGCCGATCCGCCAGCAGTACGAGCACCAGGGCAACCCGTACTACTCCACCGCTCGTCTCTGGGACGACGGTGTCATCGACCCCCTCGACACGCGCACCGTGGTCGGGCTGGCACTCGGGGCGGCGGCCAACGCCCCCCTCGCGCCGGTCTCCTACGGCGTCTTCAGGATGTGAGCCCGATGTTCACGACCGTCTTGGTGGCCAACCGCGGCGAGATCGCCGTGCGTGTCATGCGAACCCTGAAGGCGATGGGGATCCGCACCGTCGCGGTCTACAGCGACGCCGACGCCGACGCCCGCCACGTGCGCGAGGCCGACGTCGCGGTCCGGCTCGGCCCGGCCAACGCCCGCGAGTCCTACCTGTCCATCGAGAAGGTCGTGCAGGCCTGCCTCGACACCGGCGCGCAGGCGGTACACCCCGGCTACGGCTTCCTCGCCGAGAACGCCGAGTTCGCGCAGGCGCTGGCCGACAAGGGCGTCGTGTTCATCGGGCCGCCGGTGCACGCCGTCCAGGTGATGGGCGACAAGATCCGCGCCAAGCAGGCCGTCTCCAAGGCAGGCGTCCCAGTGGTGCCCGGCCGGGCCGAGCCGGGCATGACCGACGACGACCTGCTGGCCGCGGCCGAGGAGGTGGGCTACCCGGTCCTCGTCAAGCCGTCGGCCGGCGGTGGCGGCAAGGGCATGCGCCTCGTCGAGGCCGCCGCCGACCTGCCGGCCGCGCTGGCCTCGGCCCGGCGTGAGGCCGCGAGCTCGTTCGGCGACGACACGCTGTTCCTGGAGCGGTTCGTGACCCGGCCCCGGCACATCGAGGTGCAGGTGCTGGCCGACACGCACGGCACCACCGTCCACCTCGGCGAGCGGGAGTGCTCGCTGCAGCGCCGCCACCAGAAGGTCGTCGAGGAGGCGCCGTCGGCGCTGCTCGACGCCGCGACCCGGGACCGCATCGGCGCCTCGGCGGTGGCGACCGCGGAGGCGGTCGGCTACGTCGGCGCGGGCACCGTGGAGTTCATCGTCAGCGCCGACCGGCCCGACGAGTTCTTCTTCATGGAGATGAACACCCGGCTGCAGGTCGAGCACCCCGTCACCGAGCTCGTCACCGGCATCGACCTGGTCGAGCAGCAGGTGCGGGTGGCCGCCGGCCTGCCCCTGGGGCTGCGCCAGGACGAGATCCGGCTGGACGGCCACGCCGTCGAGGTCCGCACCTACGCCGAGGACCCGGCCCGCGGCTTCCTGCCCACCGGCGGCCGGGTGCTGCGGCTGTCCGAGCCGACCGGCGAGGACGTGCGGGTCGACTCCTCGCTGCTCCCCGGCACGGTGGTCGGCTCGACGTACGACCCGATGCTCAACAAGGTCATCGCCTGGGGCCCGGACCGCGACACCGCCCTCGCCAAGCTCGACCGGGCGCTGGCCGACCAGGTGGTGCTCGGCGTCGGCACCAACACCGCCTTCCTGCGGTCGCTGATCACCCATCCCGAGGTGGTCGCGGGCCGGCTCGACACCGGCTTCATCGAGCGGCACCTCGAGGAGCTGGTGCAGGACGAGGTGCCGGTGGAGGCGCTCGCCGCCTACGCGCTGCGCGAGCAGCTCACCGCGACCAGCGCCGACCCGTGGGACCAGCGCACCGGCTGGCGCCCGGGCGGCCCGGCGGCGCTGCGCTGGCTGCTCGCGCTGCCCGGCGG
>JAOPVD010000305.1 GCA_025966295.1 Frankiales bacterium
GGCCGGCGGGGACGCCAGCTCCGCCAGGTGCCCGAGGGCCCGCTGCTCGAAGCCGCGCAGGCCGTCGCGGTCGCTGTCGATGATGTCGGCGGCCAGCCCGGGGGCGCCGGCCTCCAGCGCGGACGCGGCCAGCGTGAGGTCGGTCTCCAGCGTGAGGCGCAGCCCGTCGACCTCGCGCAGCAGCGCGTCGAGGGCGGCCACCCGGGGCACCTCGGGCAGCAGCGTGGCGGCGGTCTCGCGCCCCTCGGTGGGGACCTCGTCGGGGGAGGAGGCGCGCAGGGACCACGGCCGGCGCACCGGCTCGTCGTCCCGCTCGCTCATCGATCTGCCCCTGTCGGTGATGTTGCTGCCTCGGTGTCCTGTTTTCGCCGCGGCGCGGCGTTCTCCTGCTTCGGTCGGCTTGTGATCTTCCTGCAGTGTCCCACGCGAGGTGAGGGCCGCGTGTCAACTCTTCGACGACGCTTGGCAGACTCCTGCCCCATGAACGATCTTCCTGTGGCCGACGGCCTCGTCCTTGCCGTCCTCGGCGGTACCGGTGAGCAGGGGCGCGGGCTGGCCCGCCGCTTCGCGCTGGCCGGTCACACCGTGGTGCTGGGCTCCCGCAGCGCCGAGCGGGCCCAGGCCGCCGCCGAGGGCCTGCCGGCGACCGTCACCGGCGCCGCCAACGCCGACGCGGCCGCCCAGGCCGACGTGGTGATCGTCGCGGTGCCGTGGGAGGGCCACAAGGAGCTGCTCCAGGCCCTGGCGCCCGTCCTGGCCGGGAAGATCGTCGTCGACTGCGTCAACCCGCTCGGCTTCGACAAGCAGGGCGCCTTCGCGCTGCCGGTGGAGGAGGGCAGCGCCGCGCAGCAGGCCGCGGCGGTGCTCCCCGAGAGCCGGGTCGTGGCGGCCTTCCACCACGTCAGCGCCGTGCTGCTGCTCGACGAGACCGTCGACAGCGTCGACACCGACATCCTGGTGCTCGGCGAGGACCGCGAGGCCACCGACCTGGTGCAGGCCCTCGCCGCCCGCATCCCGGGCATGCGGGGGATCTACGCCGGCCGGCTGCGCAACGCCCACCAGGTCGAGGCGCTCACGGCCAACCTGATCTCGGTCAACCGCCGCTACAAGGCGCACGCCGGCCTGCGGGTCACCGACGTCTAGGCCCCGGTACGACGACACCGGCGCCGCCGTGCCGGTACCGGCTGAGGTCCGCCGCGTCGTGTCGCTGGTGCCGTCCCTGACCGAGTCGGTGGCGGCCACCGCCCCGGGACTGCTGGTGGGCGCGACCGACTGGTGCAGCCACCCGGCCGACCTCGCCGTCACCCGGGTGAAGGGCACCAAGAACCCCGACGTCGCCGCCGTCCTCGGGCTGCGGCCGGACCTGGTGCTCGCCAACGCCGAGGAGAACCGCCCGGCGGACCTGGACGCGCTGCGGGCCGCCGGGCTGGCCGTCTGGGTGACCTTCCCGACCACGGTGCCGGAGGCGCTGACCAGCCTGGACCGGATGCTCACCGCCTGCCGGCTGGCCCGGCCCGGCTGGCTCGACGCCGCCGATGCGGCCTGGGCCGAGCCCTGGACCGGCGCCCGCCGCCGGGCCGTCGTACCGATCTGGCGGCGGCCGTGGATGGCGGTCGGGTCGGGCACCTTCACCGGCGATGTGCTGGCCCGGCTCGGCGTCGACAACGTGCTCGCCGACAGCCCGGAGCGCTACCCCAAGGTGGACCTCGGCAGCCTGCCGGCGCACGACCTGGTGGTGCTGCCGGACGAGCCCTACCGGTTCACCCCCAGCGACGGGCCGGAGGCCTTCACCGCGCCGAGCGCCTGCGTCAGCGGCCGGCACCTCACCTGGTACGGCCCGTCGCTGGCTGAGGCCCGCGCCGTCCTGCTGGCGCAGCTCAGCGCCGCTGGCTCCTGATCCGCAGCCCGGCGGCGCAGTCGGCCACCAGCTCGGCCAGCCGCTTGTCCCGGGTCGCCGGCCGCTTCGCGCTCGTCACCCAGTGCGTCGCCACCTTCCGGTACGACGGTGGCTGGGCCTGCCAGAAGGCCCACGCCGCCGGGTCGGCGCGCAGCGGGCTCTCGTCCAGCGCGACGTCGGCCTGCTCGTAGGAGTAGGTGCCGGTCCGGGCCTCGGTGCGCCGCGCGAACGCAGCCCGGCCGGCCTCGGTCATCCGGCCCTGCGCCTCGAGCGCGGCCACCTTCGCGACGTTGACCGCACTCCAGGTGCTCGTCGGCTTCCGGCGGGTGAAGCGGATGCTGTAGCTGTCCTCGTCGACCCGCCGCCGGACCGCGTCGATCCAGCCGAAGCAGAGCGCCTCGTCGACCGACTCCGACCAGGTCATGCAGGCCTTGCCGGTGCCGGTCTTCCAGAAGCCGACGACCAGCTCGGTCGCACTGGCGTGGTGCTGCTCCAGCCAGGCCCGCCAGTCGGCCGGGCTGGCGAAGAGCTCCACCGTCAGCGCTTCTTCTGCACGGCGGCGTGCGCCTCGTCGAGCAGCTCGGCCAGCTCGTCGGCGCCGAGGGCGCGGTCCAGCCGGACGCCCAGCCAGCCGCGGCCGCCGACGTAGGGCGGCACGAAGAAGGTGTCCGGGTCGGTGCCCACGGCGGCCTCCTGGGCGCCCTCCGGCGCCGCGACCCAGAGCCCGAGGATGCCGTCGCCGTGGTGGTCGTCCATGCACATCACGAAGCACGGGCCGCTCCTGGACGGCGTGCCCTTGCCGAAGAAGCTCGGCGAGCCGTGGCTGAGCTTCTCGGTCACGCCGTCGAGGGCCAGGCAGTGTGCCCGGACGGCGTCGAAGGGGTCGGCCATGCCCCACAGGATGTCAGGAGTAGCCGTGCTCCGCCGTCGGGTAGCTGCCCTCGCGGACCTCGCCGGCGTAGGCCCTGGCGGCGTCGCCCAGGACGGTGCGCAGGTCGGCGTACCGCTTGAGGAACTTCGGGCCGTTGCCCGGCGTGAGGCCGGCCATGTCGGTCCAGACCAGCACCTGGGCGTCGGTGCCGGGGCCGGCGCCGATCCCGATGGTGGGGATGGTGAGCTCCTTGCTGACCCGCTCGGCCAGGTCGGCCGGCACGACCTCGAGCACCACGCTGAAGGCGCCGGCGGTCTGCAGGGCGAGGGCGTCCTCGAGGAGCTGGTCGCCGGCCTCGCCGCGGCCCTGCACCCGGTAGCCGCCGAAGGTGTTGACGCTCTGCGGGGTGAGGCCGAGGTGCCCCATCACCGGCACGCCGGACTCGACGAGCAGCTCGACCTGGGGGAGCACCCGGCGGCCGCCCTCGAGCTTCACGGCCTGGGCGCCGACCTGCAGGAAGCGGACCGCGTTGTGCAGCGCCTGCGCCGGTGACTCCTGGTAGCTGCCGAACGGCATGTCGGCGACCACCAGCGGCCGGGTGGTGCTGCGGGCGACCGCCCGGACCAGCGGGATCATGTCCTCGACGGTGACCGGCACGGTGGTCTCGTAGCCGAGCACGATGTTGCCGGCGCTGTCGCCGACCAGCAGGGCCGGGATGCCGACCTCGTCGAACAGCTGCGCGGTGAGCATGTCGTAGCTGGTGAGCATCGCCCACTTCTCGCCACGGTCCTTGGCGTCCTGCAGGTCGCGGGTGGTGACGCGGCGCGAGGTCACGCCGCCGTACAGCGTCTTCAGGTCATCGGTCATGAGGTCCTCCGCAGGCGGTCTCCAGGCAGGTGTCCCGGGACTCGCACCAGCGTGCCACTCGTGTTGCGTCCCGTCGCTGTGGCGCGCGTCACGCTGAGGGTCGCTCAGCCGGAGGTGGTCTGCTCCGGCCGGATCTCGGGCGGCACCGGGGCGGGGGACTCCCGCCACCGGCTGGTGATGGGCAGCCGCCGGTCCCGGCCGAACGCCCGCGAGGTGATCTTCGGACCTGGCGGGTACTGCCGGCGCTTGTACTCGGCGAGGTCGACCAGCCGCACCACCCGGTCGACCAGCGCCGGCTCGAAGCCCTGCTCGATCAGCTCGGTCCGGCCCAGGTCGCGCTCGACGTAGGCGTCGAGCAGCGCGTCCAGCACCTCGTACGGCGGCAGCCGGTCGCTGTCGAGCTGGCCCGGCGCCAGCTCGGCCGACGGCGGCTTGTCGATGCTGTCGACCGGGATGACGTAGGACTGGGTGTTGCGCCAGCGGGCCAGCGCCCAGACCAGCGTCTTCGGCACGTCCTTGATGGGCGCGAAACCGCCCGCCGAGTCGCCGTACAGGGTGGAGAAGCCGGTGGCGAGCTCGCTCTTGTTGCCGGTGGTGAGCACCAGGTGGCCGTGCTGGTTGGACAGCGCCATGAGCAGCGTGCCGCGGACGCGGGCCTGCAGGTTCTCCAGCGCCAGCCCGTCGAGGTGCGTCGCGGTGCAGTACGCCTCCACCATCGGCGCGATCGGGATCTGCTGCCAGTGCAGGCCCTGCAGGTCGGCCAGCTCCTGCGCGTCGCGCACCGAGCCCTCCGACGACCAGGCGCTGGGCATGCCGACCACGTGCACCCGCTCCGGGCCGAGCGCATCGCGGGCGATGGTCGCGACGACCGCCGAGTCGATGCCGCCGGACAGCCCCAGCACCACCGAGCGGAAGCCGTTCTTCTCGACGTAGTCGCGGGTCGCGGTCACCAGCGCGCCCCACACCTCGGCCTCGTCCTGCAGGCGGGCCGCGACCCCCGGCAGCAGTGGCTCGTACGGCCGCAGCGGCTCCTCGACCAGCACCGTGCGGTCGACGTGCATGGTGGTGCCGTCGCGGGCGTCGACGTCTCCGCTGACGGTGCTGGTCGCGGTCGGCAGGTCGACGTCGACGACCATCAGCCCCTGCTCCCAGACCGGCGCCCGGGCGAGCAGGTTGCCGCCGGCGTCCACGACCAGCGAGTCGCCGTCGTAGACCAGCTCGTCCTGGCCGCCGACCAGGTTGACGTAGGCGATCGCGGCGCCGGCCTCCTGCGCCCGGCGCTTGACCAGCGCGCCGCGCACGTCGTCCTTGAACCGCTCGTACGGCGAGGCGTTGGGGCACAGCAGCAGGCCGACGCCGGCCTCCCGGGCCACCGCGATCGGGCCGCCCTCCTGCCAGAGGTCCTCGCAGATGACCAGCCCGACGTCGACGCCGTGCAGCCGCAGCACCGGGAACCGGTCGCCGCGGACGAAGTAGCGGAACTCGTCGAAGACCCCGTAGTTGGGCAGGTGGTGCTTGGCGTAGGACCGGACGACCTCGCCGCGCCAGAGCACGGCGGCGGCGTTCTGCGGCTCGCCGGCGGGCCGGCCGACGGCCGGGGCGGGGCGGTGCGAGCGGTCGCAGTAGCCGACCACGACGGCGATCTCGCCGGCACCCTCGTCCTGGAGCCGGCGGGCCAGCTTCTCCAGCGTGTCGAGGGAGGCCTGCACGAACGACCGGCGCAGGACCAGGTCCTCGGGCATGTAGCCGGTGAGGGTCATCTCCGGGAACACCACGGCGTGGCAGCCGGTCGTGCGGGCGTGCGCGACGTAGCTGCTCACGACGTCGGCGTTCCCCTGGAGGTCGCCGACGGTGGTGTCGACCTGGGCGAGTCCGATGCGCAGCTGCGGCATGCCTCGAATCTAGGCGGTCACCAGGAGGCGCAGCCGGCCTGCCGTCAGGCGCCGGCGGCGGTCAGCGCCGCGAACTCCTCGTCGCTGAGCTGGACGGTCGCGGCGGCGCAGTTCTCCTCGACGTGCGCGACCGAGCCGGTGCCGGGGATCGGGAGCATCACGGGGGAGCGCCGGAGCAGCCAGGCGAGGGCCAGCTGGGCGTGCGTGGCCTGGTGCTCCTTGGCGATCTCGTCCAGGATGCCGCCCGGCTTGGCCAGGTCACCGGCCGCCACCGGGAACCACGGGATGAAGCCGATGCCCTCGCGCTCGCAGTACTCGAGCACGTCCTCGGACTTGCGGTTGACCAGGTTGTAGAGGTTCTGGACGCTCACCACGTCGACCACGGCACGGGCCCGTTCGACCTGCTCGACCGAGACCTCCGACAGCCCGATGTGCCGGATGAGGCCCTGGTCCTGCATCTCCTTGACCGCACCGAGCGACTCCTCCAGCGGCACCTTCGGGTCGATGCGGTGCAGCTGCCACAGGTCGAGCCGCTCGACGCCGAGCCGGCGCAGCGACATGTGGACGCACTGCCGCAGGTACTCCGGCCGGGCCAGCGGCTCCCACTGGTCGGGCCCCCAGCGGGTCAGGCCGCCCTTGGTGGCCACGACGACGCCGTCGTAGGGGTGCAGGGCCTCCCGGATGAGGTCCTCGGAGACGTACGGGCCGTAGCTGTCGGCGGTGTCGATGAAGTCGACGCCGAGCTCGACGGCCCGGCGCAGCACCTGCTTGGCGACCTCGCGGTCCGGCGGGTCGCCCCAGATGCCCTTGCCGGTGATGCGCATCGCGCCGTAGCCGAGGCGGTGCACCTCGAGGTCCTTGCCGAGGCTGAAGGTGCCGCTCGCGGCGACGGGGGTGCTGGCCATCTGCTGTCGTCCTCCGGGTGCACGGGTGTCCTGGTCTAGGTCTACCTCCCCGGCCCGGCGTCGGTGACACCGCCCGGTGCCTGACGCGGATCTGCCCAGCGCCCGGCGCCAGCACAACTGCACCAGAGCGGGGGGCTCATGGCAGGTCGGTGCGCGCTCGCACGCCCAGCACCGGTCCGCGGGCCCCCGGTCGTGTGCAGCTGTGCTGGCTGCTCGGCGGAATCGGAGTACGCCATTCACACGAGGCCAGGGCCGGACCTCGGGATGAGCGTGAGGTGCTGCCGCCCGTTCGGACGGAGCAGGAGGAGCCATGCACCTGCCAAGCAACCTCGCCCGCGTGGCGGTCGCCGCCGTCCTCGCGCCCCTGGCCGGTTGTTCCGGCGGTGGTCCGGTGGCGTTTCACGGCCACGGCCCGCCGCCGCTCAGCCCCGACACCGGCGTGCCGCCGCTCAGCAGCGCCGGCATCGGCCTGCCGCTGATTCCCCGCGTCGGCATCGGCGTGCTCGCGCGAGGCACCGGCGTGCCGCCGTTGGTCCCCAGCATGGGCATCGGCGTGCTGGCGCTCGACCCCGGCGTGCCGTTGGTCCCCAGCGTCGGCATCGGCGTGCTGGCGCTCGGCGAGCCGCCGCCGTACGTGCTGCCCCCGCCCCT
>JAOPVD010000344.1 GCA_025966295.1 Frankiales bacterium
GGCCGAGACCGTCGAGGGCCGGGGTCGCCTCTACCGCGCAGCCGCGGCCCGCGGCACCGCCGCCGAGGCGCTCCGCGCCGGCGCCCGGGACCGGCTCGCCCAGCGGGTAGGAGCGGGCCGCACCCCATCCGCGCAGGTGCTCGTGTCGCTGCTCGCCACGCGCACCACGACGCCGTCCGCGCAGGTGCAGGCCCTCCTGTACGGTCCCAGTCCTGCGGACGACGCCGCGCTGGTGCGGCTCGCCGACGACCTCGACGCCCTGATCCTGGAGGTGGCCGGCTCGTGACGGCGCCCGACCCTGCCGGGCCGACCCCGGCGACGCCCCGCAAGCGCGCCCCGAAGCGGGCCGCGGACCCGCGGGACGCCCTGCTCGACCTGCGCAGCGAGGTGGCCAAGGCCGTCATCGGCCAGGACGCCGCGATCACCGGGCTGGTCGTCGCGCTGCTGTGCCGCGGCCACGTCCTGCTGGAGGGCGTGCCCGGCGTGGCCAAGACCCTCATCGTGCGGGCCCTGGCGGCCTCGCTCGCATTGGAGACCAAGCGGGTGCAGTTCACCCCGGACCTGATGCCCGGCGACATCACCGGCTCGCTGGTCTACGACGCCCGCACCGCGGCGTTCTCCTTCCGCGAGGGACCGGTGTTCACCAACCTGCTGCTCGCCGACGAGATCAACCGGACGCCGCCCAAGACCCAGGCGGCGCTGCTGGAGGCGATGGAGGAGCGGCAGGTCTCGGTCGACGGCCGGCCGCTGCCGCTGCCCGACCCGTTCGTCGTGGTGGCCACCCAGAACCCGGTGGAGTACGAGGGCACCTACCCGCTGCCCGAGGCCCAGCTCGACCGCTTCCTGCTCAAGCTCTCGGTGCCGCTGCCCGGCCGCGCGGACGAGGTCAAGGTGCTGCAGGCGCACGACGGCGGCTTCGACCCCCGCGACCTGTCCGCGCTGAAGCCGGTCGCGACCGCGGCCGACCTGGCCGCCGCGCGCCAGCAGGTCAGCGCCCTCACCGTCGCCCCGGAGGTCCTCGGGTACGTCGTGGACGTCTGCCGGGCCACCCGGACGTCACCGTCGTTGCAGCTCGGCGCGTCCCCCCGCGGCGCCACCGCGCTGCTGGCCACCGCGAAGGCCTGGGCCTGGCTGTCCGGCCGGGACTACGTCACGCCCGACGACGTGAAGGCGCTGGCCCGCCCGACGCTGCGGCACCGGGTCGCGCTGCGCCCGGAGGCCGAGCTGGAGGGGGTCACCACCGACAGCGTGCTCGACGGCGTGCTGACCGCCGTACCCGTCCCGCGCTGACGTGGCACTGACCGGCAGGGCGGCGCTGCTGGCGCTGCTGGGCGTGCTGCCGGTCGCGCTGTTCCCCTCCGGGGCGACCGTCCTGGGCGTGGCCGTCGTCGTGCTGCTCGCGGTGCTCGTCGACGTGGCGGTGGCGGCGCCGATCGGCCGGCTGCAGCTGAGCCGTACGGGGGCGGCCGCCTGCCGGCTGGGCGAGACGGTCCAGGTGCAGCTGTCGGTCGTCAACGCCGGCCGGCGCCGGCTGCGCGCGCTGGTGCGCGACGCCTGGGTCCCCTCGGCCGGCGCCTCGCCGCGCAGCCACGAGCTCACCGTGCCGGCCGGCGAGCGGCGGGTGCTGACGACCACGCTGCGACCGACCCGGCGGGGCGACCGGCTGCCCGACCGGGTCACCGTCCGCTCCCTGGGACCGCTGGGCCTCGCCGCCCGGCAGGGCCGGCATGAGGTGCCGTGGCGGGTCCGGGTGCAGCCGCCGTTCAGCTCCCGCAAGTTCCTGCCGGCCAAGCTCGACAAGCTGCGCCGGCTCGACGGGCAGCTGCTGGCCCGGACCCGCGGGCAGGGCACCGAGTTCGACTCGCTGCGCGAGTACGTCGACGGTGACGACGTGCGGTCGATCGACTGGCGCGCCACCGCCCGCCGGGCCGACGTCGTGGTCCGCACCTGGCGCCCCGAGCGGGACCGCCGGGTGCTGGTCGTGCTCGACACCGGACGGACCTCGGCCGGGCGGATCGGCGACGTGCCGCGGCTGGACCTCGCGCTGGACGCCGCGCTGCTGCTGGGCGCGCTGGCGTCCCGGGCCGGCGACCGGGTCGACCTGCTGGCGCTGGACCGCGAGGTGCGCGCGTCGGTCGAGGGCGCCGGACGGCAGGAGCTGCTCGCCCGGATGGTCGACGCGACGGCCCTGCTCGAGCCGACGCTGCTCGAGACCGACGGCCGCCTGCTCGTCGCCGAGGTGCTGCGCCGCAGCCGGCGGCGGTCGCTGGTGGTGCTGTTCACCAGCCTGGACGCCGCGCCGCTGCGCGAGGGGCTGCTGCCGGTGCTGCCGTCGCTCACCAGCCGGCACACGGTGCTGCTCGCCAGCGTCGGGGACACCCGTGTGGAGGAGCTCGCCGGGGGCCGCGGGGACGCGGACGCGGTCTACGCGGCGGCCGCGGCGGAGAAGGCGAAGGCGGACCGCCGGCAGGTCACGGCCGAGCTCGTCCGGCACGGCGTGGAGGTCGTCGACGCCCCGCCGGAGGTGTTCGCCTCCGCGGTCGCCGACGCCTACCTGTCGCTGAAGGCAGCCGGCCGGCTCTAGGCCGACGTCGGCAGGCTGTCGCCGCGCAGCTCGCGGCCCAGGTCGCCGGTCGCGCCGGCCCGCACCGCCCGCCGGCCGAGCACGAAGACGACGAGCAGGAAGGCCACCTCGGCGAGCACCCCGATCCCGATCCGGGCCCAGGTCGGCAGCCCGCTGGGCGTCACGAACGCCTCGATGATCCCGCTCACGAGGAGCATCAGCGCCAGCCCGACCGCCCCGACGACGAGCGCCCGGCCCTCCTGCGCCAGCGCCTCCCCGCGGGTCCGGCGGCCGGGGTCCACGACGGTCCAGCCCAGCTTGAGCCCGAGGCCGCCGGCGACGAAGACGCTGGTCAGCTCGAGCAGGCCGTGCGGCAGGATCAGCCCGAAGAACAGGTCCGCCCGACCGTTGGCGGCCATGAAACCGCCGACGATGCCGATGCTCACGGCGTTGGAGTACAGCAGGAACAGCACCGGCAGCCCGAGCAGCAGGCCGCTGGCCACCGCGGCCGCCGCGATCAGCGCGTTGTTGGTGAAGACCCGGGCGGCGAAGTCCTGGGCCGGCGCCGAGGAGTAGTACGCCTCGAAGTCGTTGTTGACCAGGCTCTTCACCTCCGCCGGCGGCAGCAGCGCGGCCTGCGAGGCGGGGTGCGTCGCGACGAACGCGGCCCAGCCGAACGCCACGAGCACGAACAGCACGGCCACGGTGCCCCACCACCAGCGGGTCCGGTACAGCACCGCGGGGAAGTCGACCGTGAGGAACCGCGTCACGTCCCGCCACCCGGCCTGCCGGGTCCCGGTGACCGCGCTCCGGGCGCGGGCCACGAGCGACGACAGCCGGGTGACGAGGGCCGGGTCGCCGCCGCTGCTCTGCACCACCGACAGGTGCGTGGCGGTCCGCTGGTAGAGCTCGACCAGCTCATCGACCTCGGCGCCGCTCAGCCGGCGCGGCGCCGACGCCCGGCGGACCAGGTGCTCGAGGCGCTGCCACTCCCCCTGGTGCGCCGCGACGAACACATCGAGCTCCACGAGAGGGCAGACTAGGTGCCATCGGGACCGCGCGTCCCAGGAGGAGGAGTCGGGTGTCGCAGCTGGTCACCGGCGAGGCGGTCGCCCTCGAGCTGCGCGAGGCTGCCCTCCCGTCACGGATGCTCGCCGCCCTCATCGACGGCGCGATCCAGCTGGTGCTGCTGCTGGCGCTGGTCGCGCTGCTCTCGGCGTTCCCGGCGGCCGGGTCGGCCGCGCTCGGCGTCGCGCTCGTCATCGTCATCGTGGTGGTCGTCGGCCTCGGCTACCCGGTGACCTTCGAGACCCTGATGCGGGGCCGTACCCCGGGCAAGGCCGCGATGGGGCTGCGGGTGGTCCGTGACGACGCCGGTCCGATCGGGTTCCGGCAGGCCTTCGTGCGGGGCCTCATCGGCTTCGTCGTCGAGCGGCCGGGCATCACCAGCTTCGCCGCCGCGATGATCTCCTCGCTGCTGAGCAGCCGCGGCAAGCGCCTGGGCGACCTGGCCGCCGGCACCGTGGTCATCCAGGAACGGGTGGCGACCGCGACCGGTCCGGTCGCGCAGATGCCGCCGCCGCTGGCCGGCTGGGCGGGCACCCTGGACCTCACGCACCTGTCGGACGAGCTGGCGCAGTCGGTGCGCAGCTTCGTCGCCCGCGCCCCCCAGCTCACCGACGCCGCCCGGACCGACCTCGGCCACCGGCTCACCGGCGCGGTCGCGGCCGTCGTCAGCCCGCCCCCGCCGCCGGGCACCCCCGGCTGGGCCTACCTGTCCGCGGTCCTGGCCGAGCGCCGGCTGCGGGCCGAACGGGCCCTGCAGGCA
>JAOPVD010000349.1 GCA_025966295.1 Frankiales bacterium
GCGGCGGAGCTGTGCTGGAAGGACATGTCGAAGTACGGCGCGACGCCGGGCGTGCTGGTGAGCGTCTGGACGAGGGTGGGGCGCATCTCGGCGGGCTGCAGGTAGGACAGCCGGACCCGCGGCACGATGGTCGCGAGCTCCGGCAGCAGCGTCTCCAGCAGCTTCAGGTCACCGAGGTCCTTGCCGTAGGAGGTGGAGTTCTCGCTGACGAGGACCAGCTCGTGCACGCCGTGGTCGGCCAGCCAGCGCGCCTCGGCGATGACGTCGGACGGCCGCCGGCTCACGAACGCGCCGCGGAAGCTCGGGATCGCGCAGAACGAGCACCGCCGGTCGCAGCCGGACGCCAGCTTCAGCGGCGCCACCGGGGCGTCGTCCAGGCGCTTGCGGAGCACGGTCGGCCCACCGGCGTGCCCGGGGATGCCGACCTCGAGGTCGGCGGCCGGCTGCTGCCGCTCCACCGGCGAGATGGGGAGCAGCTTGCGGCGGTCACCGGGCGTGTGGCTCTCGACGTGCGCCCCGTCCAGGACGGCCTGCAGGTGCGTCGACAGGTCGGCGTAGGAGTCGAAGCCCAGCACGGCGTCGGCCTCGGGGAGCTGGGCGGCGAGCTCCTTGCCGTAGCGCTCGGCGAGGCAGCCGACCGCGACCACCTTGGCGCCGGTGTCGGAGGCCGCGAGCAGCGTGTCGATGCTGTCCTTCTTGGCCGACTCCACGAACCCGCAGGTGTTGACGACCACCACGTCGGCGTCGTCGTCGGTCAGCGTCCAGCCGGCGGCGTCGAGTCGCCCGGCCAGCTCCTCCGAGTCGACCTCGTTGCGGGCACAGCCCAGGGTGACCAGGGACAGACGGCGAGACACGGGGGAAGTCTAGGTGCGACGCCCTACAGGGACGTCAGCCCAGCGGCCGTGCACTCGAACCGGCGCACCGCACCGGAGGCGCCGGCCGGGCCGCTGTCGCGGCCACCGCAGTTGAGACTGACCGACAGCGCGTTGCCCACCACGACCTTGAGGCGGCTCGCATCGGTGAAGTCCTTGAAGGTGCCGTTCGGCAGCACCCCCTCGAACAGCGTGCGGCTGGCGTTGCTGACGCTCACCCAGGACGGCGTGCCGATGATGCGCAGCCGCAGCTGGGCGCCCGTGACCGGCGGCTTGGAGGCCGACAGGTCCGGCGGCTGCGCGGCGGGCGCACTGGACCGCGGCGTCGGGGAGGCCGCCGACGGCGACCCGGTGACGGAGGCCTGGGTGGCCGGGGTCTTGCCCTGCTGGAAGTAGCCAACGGCGGTGATGGCGACCAGGACGGTGGCCGCCCCGGTGAGCGCGATGCCCCAGCGCGGCCCGCGCCGCTCCGGGGTGAGCGCGGCCGCCGCCGAGGCGAACGCGCTGCCGCCGAAGGACGTCACCGGCCGGGCCAGCGGCTCCGGGTCGAGCAGGTCCTCGGCCGGTGTGCCCTGCGCCTGGTCGAACAGCGCGAGCAGCGGGGCCGGGTCGATCCGCAGCGTGCTGGCGATCGACTTGATGTGGCCGCGGGCGTAGACCGAGCCGCCGCTGGAGGCGAAGCGGTCGGCCTCGAGGTCACGCACGAGGGTGGCCCGGATCCGGGTGTCCGCGCTGACCTGCTCCACGGACAGCCCCGCCGCCTCGCGGGCGGCGCGCAGGGCGGTGCCCAGCGTCAGGGGGTCGTCGGTCTGGCCGGTAGGCACGGGCTCGACCTCTCACGAGGGGAAGGCGGTGGCGGAGCAGTCCTCAGTCTAGGACCGCGGTCGCCCCATCGACAAAGTGCCCACCCGTTCCGCTTTCAGGTCGCACCCGGACCTTCCCCCCGGCTGCCGTGCCGGACCAGGCCGGCCGGCCCGGCCCGCAGGTCGAGGTGCATGAGGACCTGGTCGAAGCGGTCGTCGCCCACCGCGATGGCGTCCGGCCGGCGGCCCGTGACGACGAAGCCCAGCGTGGCGTACAGCCGCTGGGCGCCGTGGTTGTTGCCGCGGCAGTCCAGGGTGAGCAGCTCGATGCCCTGCGCCCGGGCCTGGCCGATGAGCACCTCCATCACCGCCCGGCCGGCCCCGCGGCCGCGGGCCGCGGGGTGGGTCATCACCTTGCTGATCTTGCCCAGGCCGCGCAGCACCTCCGGCTGCTCGCGCCGCACCGCCCCGCAGCCGAGCACCTGGTCACCGTCGGTGGCCACGGCCAGCTGCGCGCCGGAGGCCAGCAGGCGCCCGAGCCAGGCGTCCACCTCCGCGGGCGGCGGCACCGCCAGCCAGCCGACCGCGCCCCCGGTGGCGGCCACCGCCTGCACCAGGGCCACCAGGCCGTCCCGGTGCTCCTGGTCGTACCAGCTCACGTCCACGCCAGACCTAGGAGTGCGCGGTGACGAACGCGGTGATGTGGTCCCAGGCGAGCCGGCAGGCGGCGGCGTGCTCGGGGGCCGTGCGGTCGAAGAACGAGTGCGGCGCGTCGGCGAAGACCACGAAGTCGACCAGCACCTGGGCCTGGTCGGCGATCTGCTTCGGGTCCGCGACCGGGATGTTGGCGTCGGCGCCGGCGACCAGCATGAGCAGCGGGGCCGTCATGGCGTCCACGACCGGCAGCGCGGCGGCGGCCCGACCGTAGAACCCGATGCTGCCCGCCAGCCCCGGGGTGTCGGCGGACTGCCGCCACGAGTAGCCGCCGCCGAAGCAGAAGCCCAGCGTGAAGACCTGCTCGACCCCGAGCGAGCGCAGGTGCGCCACGCCCGCCTGGGTGTCGGCCGCCACCCCCTCGGGGGTGGTCTGCTGCACGTGCGGCATGAACGCGAAGGCGTCGCTGCGGTCCTCCGTCGGCGCCGTACGCCCGAAGTAGTCGATCGCGACGGCGTCCCAGCCGAGCTCGGCGAGCCGGACGGTGAGGTCGCGGTAGTAGCCGTGCAGGCCACGCACGTCCGGGAGCACGACGACACCGACCGTGGCCGGTGACGCCGCCCGGCACTCGTGGGCCAGCACCGCGGTGCCGTCGGCGGCGGTCAGCGTCAGGGCTCGCTGGTCACCGGCCTGGCCGGCGCCAGGGGCAGCCGGGGCCAGGGAGCCGTCGGCGAAGCACATGCCGCCAGACCTTAGCCGCGGAGCAGGACCAGGGTTGCCTCGAGCTCGTCGGGGCTGAGCAGCACGTCGCGGGCCTTGCTGCCCTCGGACGGCCCGACGATCCCGCGGCTCTCCATGAGGTCCATCAGCCGGCCGGCCTTGGCGAAGCCGACCCGCAGCTTGCGCTGCAGCATCGAGGTCGAGCCGAACTGGGTCGAGACCACCAGCTCGACTGCCTGGCACAGCACGTCGAGGTCGTCGCCGATCTCCTCGTCGACCTTGCGCTCGGCGGCTGGCGCGACCGTGACGTCCTCCCGGAACGCCGGCTGGCGCTGCTCCTTGCAGTGCTTGACGACGGCCGCGACCTCGGCGTCCGAGACGTACGCGCCCTGCACGCGCAGCGGCTTGCTGGCGCCCATCGGCAGGAACAGCGAGTCGCCCTTGCCGATGAGCTTCTCGGCGCCGGGCTGGTCGAGGATGACCTTGCTGTCGGTGCCGGAGCTGGTCGCGAACGCCAGCCGGGACGGGACGTTGGCCTTGATCAGGCCGGTGACGACGTCGACCGACGGCCGCTGGGTGGCGAGCACCAGGTGGATGCCGGCGGCCCGGGCCAGCTGCGTGACGCGCACGATGGCGTCCTCGACGTCGCGCGGCGCGACCATCATGAGGTCGGCGAGCTCGTCGATGATGACCATCAGGTACGGGTACGGCTTGTAGACCCGCTCGCTGCCGGGCGGGGCGGTGAGCTTGCCGTCGCGCACCGCCTGGTTGAAGTCGTCGACGTGCCGGAACCCGGACGCGGCCAGGTCGTCGTACCGCATGTCCATCTCGCGGACGACCCACTGGAGGGCCTCGGCGGCCTTCTTCGGGTTGGTGATGATCGGCGTGATCAGGTGCGGCACGCCCTCGAAGGCGGTGAGCTCCACCCGCTTGGGGTCGACCAGGATGAGGCGCACCTCGTCCGGCGTCGCGCGGGTGAGGATGCTGACCAGCAGCGCGTTGATGCAGGTCGACTTGCCGGCGCCGGTGGCGCCGGCCACCAGGATGTGCGGGGTCTTCGCGATGTTGGCGCAGACGAAGCCGCCCTCGATGTCCTTGCCCAGCGCGACCAGCATCGGGTGGTGGTCGTTGGTGGCCGCCGCGCTGCGCAGCACGTCGCCGAGGCTGACGTTCTCGCGGTCGGTGTTGGGGATCTCGATGCCGATCGCGGACCGGCCGGGGATGACGTCGATGATGCGGACGTCGGGGCTCTTCACGGCGTAGGCGATGTTGCGGGCCAGCGTCTTGATGCGCTCGACCTTGACCGCCGGGCCGAGCTCGATCTCGTACCGGGTGACCGTCGGGCCGCGGCTGAAGCCGGTGACGCGGGCGTCGACCTGGAAGTCCTCCAGCACCTGGGTGAGGGCGGCGATGACCTCGTCGTTGACGGCGCTGCGCTTCTTGGGCGGCGTGCCGGTGCCGAGCAGGTCGGCCGGCGGCAGCAGGTAGTCGCCCTTGAGCTGCAGCTGCTCGGCCTGCCTGGGGGCCGGGGTGTGCTGCGGCGGCTCCGGCTCCACCGGGGGGCGTACGTCGTCCGCGACCACCACCGGGGTGATGTCCCGGGGCTCGTCCTGCTGGACCATCACGGCCCGGCGGCTGCGCGGCCGGTTGCGGTTGAGCGGCGCCAGCGGCTCCGGCTCGGGCTCCGGCTCGGCCGGCGGCGGCTTGAGCAGCAGCCGGTCCTTGAGCTGCAGCAGCCGCTGCGGGACCTGGTGCACCGGCGTGGCCGTCACCACCAGCAGCCCGAACGCGGCCAGCAGCAGCAGCACGGGGACGGCGATGTAGGGCGTCAGGGCGCTCTGCAGCGGGTCACCGAGCAGGAACCCGACCAGCCCGCCCTTGGCGTCGCGGGGCAGCTCACCGCGGACCACGTGCAGCACGCCGAGGGCGCCCAGGGACAGCGAGGTCCAGCCGACCAGCAGCCGGCCCCGGCCGCCGGGGCTGACGGGGTGGCGCAGGACCCGGACGCCGCCGACGGTCAGCACGACGGGCAGCAGCATGGCGCCGCGCCCGAAGCCGCCCTCCACCAGGTCCGCGAGGGCGTTGCCGGCGCTGCCCGCGTGCCACCAGGCACCGGCGGCCGCGAGCAGCGCGCCGATCAGCAGGACCAGGCCCAGGCCGTCGCGGCGGTGCGCCGGGT
>JAOPVD010000363.1 GCA_025966295.1 Frankiales bacterium
GTCGACGTCGGCGGCGAGTCGACCCGGCCCGGCGCGGCGCGGGTGCCGGCCGCGCAGGAGACCGACCGGGTGGTGCCGGTGATCGCCGCCCTGACGCAGCAGGGCGTCCGGTGCTCGGTCGACACCATGCGCGCCGACGTCGCGGCCGCCGCGGTCGCGGCCGGGGCGGTGCTGGTCAACGACGTCAGCGGCGGACTGGCCGACCCCGCCATGCTGCCCGCGGTCGGCGACCTGGGCACGCCGTACGTCGCCATGCACTGGCGCGGGCAGAGCGCCGACATGCAGACCCGGGCCGTGTACGGCGATGTCGTCAGCGAGGTCTGCGCCGAGCTGGCCCAGCGGCTGGAGGCGTGCGAGAAGGCCGGCATCCGGGAGGTGGTCGTCGACCCGGGCCTGGGCTTCGCGAAGACCGCCGAGCACAACTGGGCGCTGCTGCAGGCGCTGCCGCAGCTGCAGGCCCTCGGGCCGCTGCTGCTCGGCTCCTCCCGCAAGGCCTTCCTCGGTGCGCTGCTGGACGGGCGGGCGCCGAAGGGCCGCGACGCGGCCACCACGGCGCTCACCGTGGTCGCCGCGCAGGCCGGCTGCTGGGGGGTGCGGGTGCACGACGTGGCCGGCAGCGCCGACGCCGTCCGGGTGGTCAGGAGGCTCCGCAGTGCCTGACGCGCCGACCCCGGTGGAGGCCGCCAACGCCGCGCTCTACCGCGCCTTCGAGACCGGCGACGTGGACCTGATGGAGGCGGTCTGGGACGCCGAGGAGCCGCAGGCACTGGTGTGCGTGCACCCGGGTTGGCCGATGCTGCGCGGTCGGGCCGGCGTGCTGCGGTCCTGGTCGGCGGTGATGGCCAACACCGAGTACATCCAGTTCTTCCTCACCGACGTGCAGGTCGTGGTCAACGGCGACACCGCCGTGGTGACCTGCACCGAGAACGTCCTCACCTCCGCCGACGTCGGCGACAACGCCGCGGTCGTCGCGACCAACGTGTTCGTGCGGCGCGCGGACGGCTGGCGGCTCGTGGTGCACCACGGCTCGCCCGTACTCGGAAGGCTCGTCCATGAGTGACCTGATCGCCCTCACCGGTCTGCGGGTGCGCGGGCACCACGGCGTGCTCGCGGAGGAGCGGCGGGACGGCCAGGACTTCGTCATCGACGCTGTCCTCACCGTCGACACCCGCGCCGCCGCGGCGGCCGACGACCTGGCCGCGACCGTCGACTACGGCGCCCTGGCCACCCGACTGGCCGCGGTGGTGGCCGGCGACCCGGTGGACCTCATCGAGACGCTGGCGGCCCGGCTGGCCGACGTCTGCACCGCCGACCCGCGGGTCATCTCGGCCAGGGTGACGGTGCACAAGCCGTCCGCCCCGATCCCGCTGGCCTTCGACGACGTCGCGGTCACCGTGGTCCGCCCGTGACCGCGGTGCTCTCGCTCGGCTCCAACCTCGGGGACCGGCTCGGTCACCTGCGTCGCGGCCTGGCGGTGCTGGAGCCGCTGGCGGTGTCGCCGGTCTACGAGACCGCGCCCTGGGGCGGGGTCGAGCAGGAGGATTTCCTCAACGTGGTGGCGGTCTGCGCCTTCGACGCCGCCGAGGCGTGGCGCCGGGCGGTGCTCGCCGAGCAGGGCGCCGGCCGCGAGCGCGACGTGCGGTGGGGCCCGCGGACCCTCGACGTCGACGTGGTCTGGGCGGACGGCACCGACCCGGCCCTCGAGCTGCCGCACCCGCGCGCCCACCAGCGGGCCTTCGTGCTGCTGCCGTGGCTGGACGTCGACCCGGACGCGGTGCTGCCCGGCCACGGACCGGTGGCCGGCATCCCGGTCGACCGCTCGACCGTGCACCTCGCGCCGGAGCAGCTGTGATCCCGACCCGCCTGCGGCACCTGCTGGCGATGGCGGTGCTGACCGGGCTGCTCGGCTGGTTCGTCATCGACACCCGCACCGGCGACCTGCTGTCGCTGCCCTACCTGGCACCCATCACCGCCGGGCTCATCGCGCTGTTCGAGCTGGGCCTGGCCAAGGTGGTGCGCGACAAGGTCCACGGCCGCTCCCGCGGCCGCCAGATGCACCCGCTGCAGGTGGCCCGCGCCCTGGTCCTCGCCAAGGCGTCGTCCGCGACCGGGGCCCTGCTCGCCGGCCTGTACGCCGGTCTGCTGGTCTGGTTCCTGCAGCACAACGGGCTGCGGGTCGCCGCCTCCAACGCCACCGTCGCCGCCGTCTCCGTCGGTGCCTGCCTGCTGCTCGTGCTCGCAGCGCTGCTCCTCGAGCGGGCCTGCCGCGCGCCCGCGGCGCCGGACGAGCCGGCGCGCCTCGACTAGGTTCGCGGGCATGGACTACCACGCGCTGAGCACCGACGAGCTCCGTCACCAGGCCTTCGACAAGGCCCGCGGCGCGCACGACGTCGGGTTCTTCTGGGACCTGGTGAAGCACCTGCGGGCCAGTGCCTCGTTCGCGGCCGAGGACGGCTCCGGCGGCGGCCTCACCGGCTCCATCTCGGACGCCATCGAGATCGTGCGCGAGCTGATGGGCAAGGACCTCGGCGACGACGAGCCGCTGCTGCGCGCCAAGTTCGTCCAGTACCTCCAGGCCTGACCCCTACTTGTCGATGTCGCCGACGACGAAGAAGAAGGAGGCCAGCACCGCCGGCAGGTCCTGCACCCGGGTGCCCGGCAGCACCGCCGGCAGCGCGGACACGTTGTTGAACGACGGCGTCCGCATCGCCAGCCGCCACGGCGTCGCCGCCCCGCGCGAGACCAGGTAGTAGCCGGCCGCCCCCGACGGCGCCTCGGTCCAGACGTACGTCGCCCCCTCCGGTGCCCGGACCGTCTTCGGGAGCTTGACGTTCACCGGCCCGGGCGGCAGCACCGCCAGGCAGGCGTCCACCAGGTCCAGCGAGACCCGGACCTGGCGCAGCAGGCAGTCGAAGCGGGCCGCGGCGTCCCCGGCGCTGCCGAGCACCACCGGCACCTCCAGCGACGGGTAGGCGACGTACGGGTCGTCACGGCGCAGGTCGAGGTCCAGCCCGGACCCCCGGGCCACCGGTCCGGACACGCCGTACGACAGCGCGTCCTCGACCGCCAGGACGCCCAGCCCGGTCAGCCCGCCCAGGTCGGCGTCGGGCAGGCCGGTCCGGACCCGAGCCACCGCGGCGCCGCAGCGCGCCACCCAACCGTCCGGCACGTCCTCCCGCAGCCCGCCGACCCGGGTGTAGACGACGTGGATGCGCCCGCCGGTGGCCTGCTCGAGCACCTCCTGCAGCGGCTCACGCAGCCGCACGAACTCGGTCGACAGGTGCCCCAGGAACATCAGGTGCGACAGCACCCGGTTCAGCTCGGCCAGCAGCGTCCGCAGCCAGGTGGCCCGGGCGGGCACCTCCATGCCGAGCAGCCGCTCGACGGCGAGCGCGACGCCGAGCTCGTTGTTGAACGCCGCCAGCCAGTCGTGCCGGTTGGCGAGCACCAGCACCTGCCGGTAGTCGCGGACCTCGAACAGCTTCTCGGCCCCGCGGTGCAGCGCCCCGACCAGCGGCTCGGCGGTCACCACCACGTCGCCGTCGAGCTCCAGCCGCAGCCGCAGCGACCCGTGCGTCGATGGGTGGTGGCTGCCCAGCTCGAGGGTGATGTCGGACCGGGTCAGGGCGGCGGGCCCGACCCCACCGACGACCTGCTTCGCGCTCACCAGGGCATCCAACCAACGTCCAGCCCGACGGTCTGCACCAGCCACCCGAAGCCGCCCAGCCCGTCCGGGTCCAGCAGCTCGCGGGCCTGCGACGCCCGCTGCAGCGCCAGCGCGTACGCCGGGTCGGTCGGTGCCGGCAGCGCGGCGCTGACGCCGAGGGCGGTGAGCGCCGCGCGCTGCGGCAGCAGCAGCGCCCCGGTCGCCGCGGCGCAGGCATCGAGGGCGACGTGCGCGGTCAGGTCGCACGAGCCGTCGGGCACCGGTGGCACCTGCCGTCCGCTGCGATAGCCCGTCAGCGTGGCCCGGCGGTCAGCCCGCGAGTGCCCGTAGTCGATCGCCACGGCTGCTCCCCGTCGTACACGGGAGAGGGCCTGGGCCCAGGCGTCGTCGCGAGCCGAGCCATCCTCGACCCGGCTCCCGTTAGGCCACCACTGC
>JAOPVD010000370.1 GCA_025966295.1 Frankiales bacterium
CGCCTGCACCACCAGCTCCTCGTGCCGGGCGAGCGCCTTGGATAAGGGGCGCACCTTCTCCAGCAGCCCGATCGAGCCGTCCTTGACCACCAGCAGCGGCTTGACCGCCAGCGCCGTCCCGAGGAGCGCCGAGGTGGCGGTCATCCGGCCGCCGCGGCGCAGGTGCTCGAGGGTGTCGACGTAGAACAGCGCCGTGGTGTCGGTCTGCTCGGCCGCGGCCGCGACGCAGTCCAGGTCGGCACCGCCGGCCGCGGCCTCGGCCGCGGCGATGACCGCGAACCCCAGGCCCATCGCGATCGAGCGGCTGTCCACGACCCGCACCTCGATGCCGTCCGCGGCGACGTGCTGCGCGGCCATCCGGGCCGAGTCCGCCGTACCCGAGAGCTCGGCGGACAGGTGGACCGACACCACCTGCGCGGCGCCGGTGGCGCGGTAGGCCGCCGCGAGCTGCCCGGGCGTGGGCCGTGAGGTCGACACCTGCACCCGGCGCTCCCCCAGGGCCGCGGCCACGTCCGCGGGCGAGACCTCGGTGGCCTCCTTGCCCGACCAGCCGCCCAGCACGACGTGCAGCGGCACGACGCGCACGTCGTACTTCTCGGCGACCCCGTCGGGCAGGTAGGAGGTCGAGTCGGTGACCACCGCGACACGCCCCATGAGCAGGAAACTAGTGGAGCCCGTCGAACTACACACTGCGCACGGCTGCAGCGCCCGCTGACCGGAGGTCGACGACGTGGTGAACACGATGGTGGCGAGCACGGAGGCAGCCGCGCACGCGAGAGCGCTGGTCCGCCTGAGCCGCGAGGCCCTGGCGGCCCGGTTGCTGCGACGGGCGGTCGACCTCGGCCAGCAGGCCCTGCTCGAGGCCCGGGCGGCACAGGACCCGGCGGCCGAGCTGGCGGCCCTCGACGCCGTCGGCGCGGCGCTCTGGTCCCGCGGCGAGACCCACGAGGCCGCCCGGGCGCTGAGCGCCGCCGACGAGCTGCGCCGGCGGCTCGGCCGGACGCCGTCGGCGGACGTCGCCCCGCTGCTGGACCTGGCCCGCACCTCCCCCGGCTGGGTCGCCCGCGACGGCCACGGCGGCCTGCCGGGCAGCCCGCCCGAGCGGGGCCCGGCGAGCCTGACCCGCAGCGAGCTGGAGGTGGCCCGCCTCGTCGCGCAGGGCCTCACCAACGCGCAGGTGGCCACCCGGCTGTTCGTGAGCGTCAACACCGTGAAGGCGCACCTGCGCAGGGTCTTCACCAAGCTCGGGGTGCACCAGCGGTCCGCGGTCGCGGCCGCCCTGGAGGGCTAGACCGGGACGATGTTGACCAGCTTGGGGGCCCGCACCACGACGGTGCGCAGCTCCCGACCGGCCAGCGAGTCCTGCACCTTGGTCGAGGCCAGCGCCAGCTCGCGCAGCTCGTCCTCGGAGATCGACGGCGGCACCTCGAGCTTGTCGCGGACCTTGCCGGCGACCTGGACGACGCAGGTGACGGTGTCATCGACCAGCAGCGCCGGGTCGGCGGTGGGCCAGGTCGCGTCGTGCACCGAGTCGCCGCTGCGCACGTCGTGGCCCAGCCGCGACCAGACCTCCTCCGCCGTGTACGGCGCGTAGGCGCTGAGCATCACGCCCAGCGCCTCCACGCCGTCCCGCAGCGAGCCGGCCGGCTTGGCCTCGCCGTCCACCGCCTTGCGCATCACGTTGGTCAGCTCCATGAAGCGCGCGATGGACACGTTGAGCCGGTGCGCCTCGGTGAGCCGGGTGACCTCGTCGACGGTCTTGGCGACGGCCTTGTCGAGCGCGGGGTCGCGCCCGTCGCCCTCCAGCGCCGCGACGTCGGCCGCCAGCCGGGCGACGCGGGCCAGCCATTTCACCGAGCCGTGCGGCGACACGTCGGCCCAGTCGATGTCGTCCTCCGGCGGACCGGCGAACACCATCGACAGCCGTACGGCGTCCACGCCGTACTTTTCGAGCTCCTTGCCGAGCTCGACCAGGTTGCCCGTCGACTTGGACATCGCCGAGCCGTTGAGGATCACCTGGCCCTGGTTCATCAGCGAGGTGAACGGCTCGACGAAGTCGACCAGCCCCAGGTCGTACAGGACCTTGGTGAAGAACCGGCTGTACAGCAGGTGCAGGATGGCGTGCTCGACGCCGCCGACGTACTGCGCCACCGGCATCCACGCCCGGACGGCCTCGGGGTCGAACGGGCCGTCCTCGTAGTGCGGCGAGGCGTAGCGCAGGAAGTACCAGGACGAGTCGACGAACGTGTCCATGGTGTCGGTGTCCCGCTTGGCGGGGCCACCGCAGGTCGGGCAGGTGGTGTTGACCCAGGCCTCGTTGGAGGCCAGCGGCGACTGGCCCTTGGGCTGCAGGTCGGCGCCCTTCATGTCGGACGGCAGCCGGACCGGCAGCTGGTCGTCCGGCACCGGCACCTCCCCGTCCACCGGGCAGTGGATCACCGGGATCGGGGCGCCCCAGAAGCGCTGCCGCGACAGCAGCCAGTCCCGCAGCCGGTAGTTGACGGCCTCGTCGCCGGTCTCGCGCTCGCGCAGGACCTCGATGGCCGCAGCGATCGCCTCGGCCTTCGGCAGACCGTCCAGCGGGCCGCTGTTGACCAGCACGCCGTCCCCGGAGGTGGCGATCCCCGTCTCGCGCGGGTCCGGCTCGCCGGTGTCGACGACGACCCGCACCGGCAGGTCGAACGCCTTCGCGAAGTCGAGGTCGCGCTGGTCGTGCGCGGGCACGGCCATGATGGCGCCGGTGCCGTAGTCGGCCAGCACGTAGTCGGCCGCGTAGACCGGCAGCTCCTCGCCGTTCAGCGGGTTGACCGCCGTCACGCCCAGGGCGATGCCGGTCTTGGGGCGGTCGGTGGACTGCCGGTCGATGTCGGACAGCTTGCGGACCTCGGCCCGGTAGGCCTCGAAGGCCTCGCGCTGCTCCGGGGCGACCAGCTCGTCGGCCAGCGGGGCGTCGGCCGCGACCACGAAGAAGGTGGCGCCGTACAGGGTGTCCGGGCGGGTCGTGAACACCGACACCTCGCGGTCGCCCACGCGGAAGTCCACGTGCGCGCCGGTGGAGCGGCCGATCCAGTTCTTCTGCATGAGCAGCACCCGGTCGGGCCAGGAGCCCTCCAGCAACGACATGTCGTCGAGCAGTCGGT
>JAOPVD010000010.1 GCA_025966295.1 Frankiales bacterium
TCACGCCGCCGGTGGTCGTGCCGCCCGCCGGCGGCACCCCGGACCTCGGGACGGGCGTCGTGCCTGGCAGCGGCTTCGTGCCCGCGCCGGACCTGGGCACCCAGGTGCCCACACCCACCGTCAACGAGGCGCCGCTGCCGCAGACCGACCTCGCCCAGGCGCCCACCCGCAACGTCGCGGCGGTGACGATGTCGATGCGACCCACCACCGGGTTCTGGCTGGCCGGGCTCGGACTCGCCGGTGTCCTGGCCCTGCTCAGCCTGATCCTGGGCGACAGCAGCGTGCCGGCGGCGGCCCGCTCACGCAGCCGCCTCAGCCTCGCCCTCGCCTCCCCCCAGCGCCTCGGCGGCGGTGCCGGCCTGCGCGCCCACTCGGCCTGACGCACGTTCCTCCTGCCCAGCCCCCACCACCCAGGAGCTCTCTCATGTCCCGCAGTCCCGTTCGCGCTCTCGCCCTGACCGTGCTGGTGGCGACCGCCCTGTCGGCGTGCGGCCTCAAGCCCGAGGTCAAGGCCCAGCTGTCCCAGGGCAACCTCGGTGGTGGCGTCGGCACCATCGACGGCGGCACCATCGGCGCCGACACCGGCAGCTCGTCCGGCACCGGCACCACCGGCAGCAGCTCGTCCGGCACCGGCACCGGCAGCAGCGGGACCAGCGGCACCAGCGGCGGCAGCGGCACCTCCGGGTCCGGCTCGACGAGCGGCAGCACCACAGGCACGTCGGGTTCCGGCACCACCGGCATCGCGCCGGAGGCGGGGCAGGGCACCACCACCGGCATCGACTTCAAGAACAAGGTCGTCCGGATCGCGCTGCACGGCCCGCTCACCGGCGCCGGCGTACCGCAGGAGAGCTTCCGGACCGGCACGCCGAAGTACTGGGCGAAGCACAAGCTCGCCAACGGCTTCCGCGTCGAAGCGGTGGCGATCGACGACAAGTACAACGCCGCCGACGCGGCGCGCGCCTGCAACGCCGCCGCCGACAACTACTTCCTCATCGTGGGTGGCGCCGGCACCGACCAGATCAGTGCCTGCGCCCAGAGCCCGAAGCTGCGGCGGCTGAAGGTGCCGTACATGTCGTCCGGCGTCACCGAGGTCGGGCTGACCAACATCGACACCTACCACGCGACCTCGCTGTCCTACCGGCAGCAGGCACCGCTGGTCATCAAGCTGGCCAAGGACCGGGGCGAGTTCACCGGCAAGAAGTGGGCGGTGGTCATCACGAGCACCCCGAACTTCAAGGACGCCCGCGAGGCGTTCGTCGCCGAGCTGCAGAAGAACGGCGCGCAGGGGAAGTCGGGCGCCTTCAACCCCAGCAACGACGTCTACCTCACCGACAAGGCGCCGAGCAACTGCAGCTCCCTGGCGCCGCAGATCCGGGCCGGCGGCTACCAGTCCATCTACTTCCTCGGCCAGCCGTCGTTCTTCGCCCAGTGCGTCGGCAGCATCGGCACCACCCCCGTCAACCCGTACTACACCGGCCCGGGGCCGTCCTTCGGCCTCACCAGCGTCATCGGGCTGGCCTGCACCGGAAGTGCCAACCAGTACAAGGGCGTGTTCCTGCACCCGGCCCCGAGCGTGAAGGAGTACGCCCCGCGCACGGCGCCGGGCGAGACCTTCAAGGACGACATCGAGCTCAGCATCTGGGGAGCCATGGAGCAGCTCAAGCACGCGTTCGACCGGGTGCAGGGCCCGCTGTCGCGGGAGTCGTTCAACGCCTCCCTCGCCGGCGCCCAGCTGCCGGGCAACGTGCTGCCCGCGGTCGACTACCGGCAGGGCCGCTTCGGCGGCACCGCGGCGTACGCCAACGCCGCCGACTGCGCGAACCGGGTGTCCAAGACGATCGGCGTCTACGCCAAGTGAGCTCCGAGGTCCTTGCGCTCGACCTGGTCGTCCCCGCCGTCAACGGCGCGATCCAGGGCTCGGTCTACGGCCTGCTCGGCCTCGGCATCGTGCTGCTCTACAAGAGCAGCCGGATCTTCAACTTCGCCCAGGCCGAGTTCGGCGGGGTCGCCGCCTTCGTCTGGGTCTTCTTCGACACCGGCAAGTGGTTCCTGCCCGACCTGCCGACCCCGCTGGCCGTCGTCATGGGGGTGCTGGCCGGCGTGCTCGTGGCGCTGCTCACCGAGCGGCTGGTGGTCCGGCCCCTGTTCAACGCCCCGAAGATCACCGTGGTCGTGGCCACCGCCGGCGTGCTGCTGCTGCTCATCGCGCTGGAGGGCTTCACCTACGGCGGCACGGCGGGCACCTTCCCGCCGGTGTTCAGCGGTGACGCCTACAGCGGCACCGCGATCCGCATCACCAACCAGGGCGTGGCCATCATGATCACCCTGGCCGTGCTGTCGATCGCCGCGGCGCTGTTCTTCAGCCGCACCCGGACCGGCACCGCGATCCTGGCCGTCTCGCAGGAGCCCACAGCGACCCGGCTGGTCGGCATCAGCGTCGAGCGGATCTCCTCGCTGACCTGGGCCCTCGCCGGCTTCCTGGCCGGCGTCGCCGGCATCCTGCTCGCCGGCACGGTCGGCCTCGCGGCGCCCGGCAGCATCACCGGCCTGGCCCTGGTGCCGGCCTTCACCGCCGCTGTCTTCGGCGGCGTCACCAGCCTGCCCGGCGCGCTGGTCGGCGGCATCGTCATCGGCATCATCGAGGCCGAGGCGCAGACCAACATCCCGAAGGAGCACCTGCCGGGTGCCGGCAAGGTGGCGCTGTTCGTCGCGCTGCTCGTGGTGCTGCTCATCCGACCGGCCGGGCTGCTGGGCAAGGAGACCTGATGACCGCCCTGGACTCCCCGCCCGTCCCGGCGCCCGTCGCCGCGGACCGCTCCGGCCTGGGGCACCAGGCGCTGCGCTGGACGCCGCGCCTGCTCGTGCTGATGGCGCTCGCCTACGTGGTGCTGGTCCGGATGCCGAACGACCAGACCTTCGCGCCGTTCGCCCAGGACGCCGCCATCTACGGCATCGTCGGGCTGTCGCTCAACATCCTGCTCGGCTACACCGGCCAGTTGTCGTTGGGGCACAACGGCTTCTACGGCATCGGCGCGTTCGCCGCGGCGTACTCGCTGACGGTGAAGGGCGTGCCGTTCGGGCTGACCTTCGTCATCGCCGGTCTGGCCGGGGCGGTGTTCGCCCTCATCATGGGCGTCGTCGCGCTCCGCATCACCGGCCTGTACCTGGCGCTCATCACGCTGGTCTTCGGGCTCACCCTCGAGGACTCGCTGTTCCAGGTGGCCTGGCTCACCAACGAGGGCGCCGGCCAGCAGGCCAACCGGCCGGAGTGGCTGTTCGACGAGACCCGGTACTTCTACTTCTGCCTCGCCTTCCTGGCCGTCGCGCTGTACCTGGACTGGGTGCTGCTGCGCTCCAAGACCGGCCGCGCGCTGCTGGCGCTGAAGGAGAACGAGCGGGTCGCGGAGGCCTTCGGCATCAACGTGACGGCCTTCAAGCTGCTGGCGTTCGTGCTCTCCGGCGCGCTGTGCGGCATCGCCGGCGGGCTGTTCGCCTTCCGCGTGGGGCTGGTCGTCGGCAGCGGCTTCGGGTTCGCCCTGGCGCTGACGTTCGTGCTCATGACCGTCGTCGGTGGCCTGGGCTCGCGCCTCGGTGTCGTCATGGGCGCGACGCTGTTCGCCACTTTGGACTACGTGCTCCACAGCACCTGGGTGCACCACATCAACGGGTTCGTGTTCCGCACCGACAACCTGGACCAGTTCGCGGTCGGCTTCATCGGCGCGCTGGGGTTGATCCTCACGCTGGTGCAGTACCCGGGTGGCATCGGCCAGCAGGTCCGGCCGATCACCCGCTGGCTGTCCGGCCACCCGTTCTCGATCCATGACGACAAGGACGCCGGGCCGGCGGCCGTGGAGGGCTCCAGTGTCCGTGCTTGAGGTACGCGACCTGTCGATCCGCTTCGGCGGGCTGCAGGCGCTCCAGGACGTCTCGCTCGAGGTCAACGAGTTCGAGGTCGTCGGGCTGATCGGTCCGAACGGCGCGGGCAAGACCACCGCGTTCAACTGCATCACCGGCTTCTACAAGCCCGACTCCGGCAGCGTGCGCTACCGCGGCCAGGACGTCACGTCGGCACCGCCGCACGTCAAGGCGCGGATGGGCTTCGGCCGCACCTTCCAGAACGTCGGCATGGTCAAGAGCGCCACCGCCCTGGAGAACCTCAAGACCGCCCAGCACGCCAAGGCCTCCTACGACGTGGCCTCCGGCCTGCTCGGCGTCGGGCGGATGTGGCAGGGCGAGCGCGAGATGACCGCCAAGGCCGAGGCGATCCTCGACCTGCTCGGCCTCGCGCACATCCGCGACAAGCGGGTCGGCGGCCAGTCCTACGGCACGCTGAAACTCCTCGAGCTCGGCTGCGCGCTGGCGACCGACCCCGACATCCTGTTGCTGGACGAACCCACCTCCGGCATGGGTCCCGACGAGTCCGACGAGCTAGGCGAGCGGCTGCTGGTGCTGCGCCGCGAGTTCGGGCTCACCATGCTCGTCATCGAGCATCACGTGCCGCTGGTGCTGCGGGTCTGCGACCACGTCTACGTGCTCAACTTCGGCCGGCTGCTCGCGCAGGGCACGCCGCCCGAGGTGCAGAGCCACCCGGAGGTCATTGCGGCCTACCTCGGCGGCGAGGCCCCGGACGCGCTCGCCGCCACCGAGGAGCCCGCGCAGGACGCCGCGGCGCAAGCCGCCCCGCACCAGCCCGAGGCGGACGCCGTACCGGAGGCCGCGTCGCTGCCGAAGCGCCGCCGGGCCAGGACGGCGGCCGGGCAGCGCGACGAGAAGGGACAGTCGGCATGAGCCTGCTGGAGATCCAGGAGCTGCGCACCGGCTACGGCGCGCTGCCCGTCCTGCAGGGCATCTCGTTCGCCGTCGAGGAGGGCACCACGGCCGTGGTGTTCGGCCTCAACGGCGCCGGCAAGACGACAACGGTCAACTGCCTGGCCGGCCTGCTGCCGGTCTGGGGCGGCGAGATCCGGTTCGACGGCCAGGTGCTGTCCGGCAAGAGCCCCAAGGCCATCGTGGAGGCCGGACTGGCGCTCGCCCCCGAGGGTCGCCGGGTGTGGCCCGGCCTGTCGGTGCTCAAGAACCTCGAACTGGGGGCCTGGAGCCGCAAGGACCGCGGCGGTGTCGGCGCCACCCTGGAGCAGGTCTTCGGCTACTTCCCGCGCCTCGACGAGCGCAAGGACCAGCTCGCCGGCACCCTGTCGGGCGGTGAGCAGCAGATGCTCGCCATCGGGCGGGCCATCATGAGCCGGCCGCGGCTGCTGATGATCGACGAGGCGTCGCTCGGGCTGTCGCCCAAGCTGGCGCAGACCGTCTTCGAAGTGGTCTCGCAGATCAACGACGACGGCACCACCGTCATCATCGTCGAGCAGAACGTCGGCGTGCTGCCCTACGCCGACCAGGCCCTCATCATGGAGAAGGGCACGCTGACCTACGACGGCAGCGGCGCCGAGCTGGAGCGGACCGGCGAGCTGCGCCGCACCTACCTGGGTGAGGCCGCCGCTTCCTGAGCAACGCGAAAGGCCCGGCCCCGCAAGGGACCGGGCCCGACGGCAGGGCCGGCTAGCGGACCGTGACGTTGGTCGCGGCGTTGTCGGGCTGGCACACCCGGCACGCCTTGAGGCCGGTGCCGGTCGCCTCGCCGGGGGTCAGCAGCTGGGTCTGCTCCCGACCGTCGACCAGCCGGCAGCCGGGCACGTGGTAGCTGGCCGTGCCGGCCACCACCAGGCCGGAGACGTCGCTGGGCAGGGCGCTGGTGCGCACCCCGCCGCCGCTGGCGAGCACCGCCTCGGTGAGCTGGTCGAGCTTGGCCTCGAGCAGCGCGCGGTCCTCGCGGGCGCCGTTCACGACCAGCACGGCGGCACCGACGATGACGAGCGACAGGCCGACCAGCCCGCCGGAGACCAGGTACGGCAGCTGCGCGAGCAGCGCGGTCTGGCTCGCGACGGCGTTGTAGGCGATGCCGATGGTGACGAGGCCGAGGGCGACGAGCACCAGCCCTGCCTTGCCGCCGAAGCGGCCGAACTGCGGGTTCATCGAAGACCTTCCTGCGGGTGGTGCCTGACAGCGTCGTCAGAGGGTTTCGGCGTCCGGGCCCGAAGTCCTGCTCGTCAGCGCCCGCCACGTCGGCCGCGCCGGGCCCGCAGGTAGTCGCTGACGACGTACTCGCCCAGCCGGGCGGGGTCGGCCGCGAAGACCCGGCCGCCGTTGCGCTCGGCGAGGTGCTCGACGAACGACACCAGCCGCGGCTCGTCGTCGAGCATGAACACGTTGATGGTCGCGCCGCGGCGGGTGATGCGCTCCACCTCCGCCATGGTCAGCTCGAGGGTCTCGGGCAGGGGCGGCCAGCAGAAGTCGGCGTAGCCGTCGCGGGTCAGGTGCGCGGTGGGCTCGCCGTCGGTGACGACCAGCACGATCGGCTCGGCCTGCGGGTGCTTGCCGATGAAGCGGCCGGCGAGCATGAGGGCGTGCTGCAGGTTGGTGCCCTGCACCCGCTGCGGGTCCAGGCCGGCCAGCTGCTCGGGGCGGAGCACCTGCGCGTAGTCGCTGAAGCCGATGACCTCGATGGCGTCCTGCGGGAACTGGGTGCTCACCAGCGAGTGCAGCGCGAGCGAGGTCTGCTTGGCGGCCGCCCAGGTGCCGCGCAGCTCCATCGAGAACGACAGGTCGACCAGCAGCGCGACGGCGGCGGTGGTGCGGCGCTCCGTCTCCACCACCTCGAAGTCGTCGACGTGCAGCCGCACCCGGCCGGTCGGCCGGGACGGGCTGCGCAGCACCGCGTTCCGCACCGTGCGGACCACGTCGAGCGGCTGCTCGTCGCCGAACTCCCAGGCCCGGCTGCTGCCGGTGATGTCACCGGCCGCGCCGGCGTCCTGGACGTCGTGGCCGCCGCGGCCCTTGGCGTCCAGCTGCGAGAAGACCTTGCGCAAGGCGGTGGCCCCGAGCCGGCGGACGGCGCGGGGGGACAGCTCGAGCCGGCCGTGGGCGTCGCGCACCAGGTAGCCCTGGACCTGCAGCTCCTTCTCGATGCGCTGCAGCGCCCGGACGTCGTCGAGCGCCCCGCGGCCGAGGGCCCGCTGCACGGCGTCCTCGTCGATGTCGTCCAGCGAGGCGCCCGGGTAGTCCTGGCCCAGCGCGGACTCCAGGTCGTCGAGGTCGGCCAGCTCCTGCAGCGCGGTGGTGGCGTCGCCCAGTCCCATGCCCTGCTGGCCGGACATCCGCTCCCGGCCGCCCCACGGCAGGTCGGGCCGGGCGTTCCGCAGCGCGTCGCCGAGCTGCGCCATCTGGGACTGCAGGTCCATGTCCATGGCGCCCTGCATCAGCTCGCCGAGCTCCTGGCGCTGCTGCGGGGTCAGGGAGTCCATCAGCCGCTGGGCGGCCGCCGCCCGGCGGGCCAGCTCGTCGACGAGCTCCTCCAGGGTGCCCGGCTGGGACGGGAAGAACTCGCCGTGCTTGGCCATGAACTCATCGAACTGCTCCTGGGTGTGCTCGCCGCGGGCATCGGCCTCCAGCATCTGGTTGAGGTCGGCGAGCATGTCCTTGACGCGCTGCATGTCCTCGGGGGTGGCGCTCTCGAGGGCCTGCTTCATGCCGCGGAACTGGCTGTCCAGGACCTCCCGGCGCAGCAGGTCGTCGATCTGCTCGTAGGCGGCCCGGGCCTCCGGGCTGCGCCACTGGTAGGGCTTGAGCTGCTGCACCGCCCGGGCGGTGTCCTGCGGCAGCGTCTCGAGCTCCAGCTCGGCCATCCGGGCCGCGTCCGACGGGTCGGGGAACAGCGCCTGCTTCTCCAGCTCCACCGCCTCGTCGAGCAGCTCGCGGACCTGCTGCAGGGTGCCGTCGAGCTGGCCGCGCTGCCGGGCCTCGCGCTGCCGCTTCGCGATCTTGCGGCGCACGTCGTCGAGGCCGCGCAGGTTGTCGGTGCCGCGGCGGAGCAGGTCCCGCAGCGCCTGCCGGGGCGACTCACCGGCGAGCACCCGGTCGCCGATCTCGTCCACGGCCTGCGCGATGTCGTACGGCGGCTCCAGCGGGTCACGGCCGCCGTCCCAGGCGCCGTACCGGAACGCCGCGCTGCTGCTCACTGCTCCTCCCGGCCCCGCTCGTCGAGGTAGGCCTGGTAGGCGAGGCGGCGCCGCAGCTTGACGGCGTCCCGCACCGGCCGCAGCAACGGCCGGATGACGAGGAAGTAGATGAGCACCAGCGCCACCAGCACCCAGGCGTCGGAGACGCCGAGCCAGTAGACCAGGTAGGACGTCGCCAGCCAGAGGCCGACGGCGACCACGCCGGTGAGCAGCACCCGGCGGCGCAGCGCGTAGGTGTCGGGAGCGCCCAGCGGCGGCTCGTCGGGCGTCATCGGCCGTACACCGTGCGGTGCCCGACGGAGTCCTTGGACAGCCGGCGGTTGAGGTGCAGGCCCTCGAGGGCGAACTCGAGCGCCGAGGCGGCCAGGCCGGGCGACTCCTCCTCCACGTCGAGCCGGGCGAGCAGCTGCGCGAGGCCCGGCACCGTGCCGAGGTCCGCCAGCAGCTGCCCCGCCGGCACCAGGTCACCGGTCTCCAGGACGCCGCCCCCGTCGAAGCGGGCCTGCAGCCCGGACAGGTCGAGGCCGGCCAGCAGCGCCCGGAAGGTGTCGGCGGTGGCCTTGCGGAGCAGGTGCGCCAGGACCTCGAGCTCGCGGCCCTCCTCGGCGGCCTCGAACTCGACCTTGCCCCGCGAGGCCGGCACGACCGATGGCAGGTCGCAGACCCGCGCCACCGCCTCCGGCTCGCCGGTCACGGCCGCCCGGCGGACCGCTGAGGCGGCGAGGGTCTCCGCGGCGGCGATGGCGAACCGGGCCGAGACTCCGGAGCGCTGGTCGACCTGCGGCGACTCGCGGACCAGCCGGGTCCAGCGGGCCACGACCTCGAGCAGGTGCTCGGGCACGACCACCGGTGTGCCGGGCCAGGTGAGCACTGCCTCCTGGCGGATCAGGTCCAGCTCGTGCACCAGGTCGATCGGGTAGTGGGTGCGCACCTCGGCGCCGAAGCGGTCCTTGAGCGGGGTGATGATGCGGCCGCGGTTGGTGTAGTCCTCAGGGTTGGC
>JAOPVD010000017.1 GCA_025966295.1 Frankiales bacterium
GGTCGCGCAGCAGCTCGGCCAGCGCCTGCGCCAGCACCGCGGGCCGGCGCGGCGGCATCAGCACCCCGGTGCCGCCGTGGACCACGGTGTCGCAGAGGCCACCGACGGCGGACCCGACGACGGGCACCGCGCAGGCCATCGCCTCGAGCGGCACGATCCCGAACGGCTCGTACCAGGGGACGCAGACCGCGAGGTCGGCGGAGCGCAGCAGCGCCGGCAGCTCGCGCCGTCCGACGCGGCCGCGGAACACCACCCGGTCGGCGACCCCGGCGGCCGCCGCGACCCGGCGGAGCCGCCGGACCTCGTCGTCGCCGTCCAGCGCGGCCGGGTCCGGTCCGCCGACGACCAGCAGCTCGGTGTCCGGGCCGCCGGCGGCGCGCAGCAGGCCGAGCGCCTCGATCGCGTTGCCGACGCCCTTGCGCTCCACCAGCCGGCCGACGCAGACCAGCCGGTGCCGGCCGGGCTCGCGCCGCTCGGCCGGCACTCCGGGGTGGAAGGTCGCCGGGTCGACGCCGCACGGCACCACGCGTAGCCGGTGGCCGGAGCCGCCCAGGTGCAGCAGCTCGAAGACCTCGTCGCTGCAGGTCGCCAGCACCCCGTCGACGTCGTGCAGCAGCGCGCGCTCGATGCCGTCCCGCTGCGGCGGGCTGGTGTCGCGGTCGCCCTGGTGCCGGCGCTTGACCACGCCGAGCGCGTGGAAGGTCAGCGCCACCGGGAGGCCGAGCGGCCGGGCCGCCCGGACGGCGGCCCAGCCGCTCATCCAGAAGTGCGCGTGCACCACGTCCGGCCGGGCCTGTGACCACTGCCGGTGCAGATCCGCCGCGAAGGCCTCCATGTGGGGCAGCAGCTCGTCCTTGGGGACCGGTCGCGGCGGCCCGGCGGGCACGTGGTCGACCGTGACGCCGGCCGCCAGCCGCACCCGGCGCGGCAGGTCCGGGGCGTCGCGGCGGGTGTGGACCACCACCTCGCAGCCGCGGCGGGCGACCGCGACGGCCAGGGCCGCCACGTGGACGTTCTGCCCGCCGGCGTCGACCCCGCCGAGTACGGCGAGCGGGCTGGCGTGCTCGGACACCATCGCGATCCTCATGCGCTCGCCTCCAGCTCTCGGGTGAGGTGGTGCACGGCCCCGACCACCGCAGCCGGGTCGATGCCGTCCAGGCACGGATGACCCGGGACGGGACAGGCCCGGGCCCGGGTCAGGCGGCAGGCCGCCAGCTGGTCGCCGAGGAGCACGCTCGGAACCCCCCACGGGCGCCAGCGCTCGGCCGGCACCACGGGCGCGAACAGCGACACGACCGGCGTGCCGACCGCGGCGGCCAGGTGCGCCGGGCCGGTGTTGCCGACCACCACGCAGGCGGCCCGGTCGAGCACGTCGGCCAGCTGCGCCAGGGTGGTGCGGCCGCGCAGGTCCAGCGCCGGCTCGGTCGCGGTCGCGGACCGCTCGGCGAGGCTGCCGGTGACCACCACCCGGTGCCCGTCCGCCACCAGCGCCCGGACCGCCGCCGCGCTCCAGCCGGCCGAGGGCGCCCGGCTCGGCGCTGCCGCGCCGGGGTGCACGACCAGGTAGGCGCCGCTGCCGGTCAGCGGCCGGGTGTCGGGCAGCGGCCGGCGCAGCTGCAGGTCGCTGCCGTCCGGTGGATGCCCGGCGGCGACGACCAGCGCGAGCATCCGCTCCACCTCGTGCAGCCCGCGGTCCGGCAGCCGGTGCCGCAGGTCGAGCAGCGAGCCGGGGTAGTCCTCGCTGACCGCG
Source organism: Frankiales bacterium (assembly GCA_025966295.1). Lineage (GTDB taxonomy): Bacteria > Actinomycetota > Actinomycetes > Mycobacteriales > SCTD01 > RYN-111. The sequence goes on from JAOPVD010000017.1 coordinate 1,751, forward strand.
CCGATCCACGGCACCCTGGCCAGCCGCAGCAGCAGCGCTGTGGGCAGCGGGCTCTGGTGGTACGACGTCAGGACGAGCGCGCGCGCGACGCGGCAGCCCCGCAGCTGGTCCGCGAGCCGGAGCAGCTCGACCGGCTCGACCGCCGGGGGCTCCGGATCGACCCATGGGCAGCGCCACACGACGATGTCGGCCACGCCGGGCAGCAGCCGGGCGGCCGCCGCGCCGCGCGGACCGCAGAGCAGGACGACCCGGTCACCGCTCCGGCTGACGGCACGCACGGCCGGGCCGGCCAGCAGGACGTCACCGTCGCTGTCGAGGCGCACCACCAGCGTCGTCCTCATCGCACCCCCAGCAGGTCCAGCGCGGCCGCCAGGTCGGTGGCCACCTCCGGTGCTTCGGCCACCTCCTCCGGCCGGGTGGCCGGGGTGGGGACGAGCACCGGACGGGCGCCGGCCGCCCGGGCGGCCTCGACGTCGGCGCCGATGTCGCCGATCAGCGCGCACACCGACGGGTCGACGCCGAGCAGCCGGGCGGCGGCGAGCACCAGGCCGGGCGCCGGCTTGCGGCAGCCGCAGCCCTCGTCCGGCCGGTGCGGGCAGACCAGCACCGGCCCCAGCGGGCCGATCAGCTCCCGCAGCCGACGGTTCACCGCCGCCAGCTGCTCGAGGGTCAGCAGCCCGCGGCCGACGCCGCTCTGGTTGCTGACGACCGCGGTCGCGATGCCCTGCGCCCGCAGCCGCTCCAGCGCCGCCGCGGCCCCGGCCACCGGGCGGACCAGCGCCGGGGCGGCGTTGTACGGCACGTCGTGCACGAGGGTGCCGTCGCGGTCGAAGAGGACCGCGACCACGGCCGTCCGCTCGTGCGTCACGGGGCGCGGCTGCCCGGGCTCTCCTGACCGAAACTGCGGACTTACGGAAGTGCGGGCTTCCGAAAGCCGTTGCTCACCTTCCGGCAAGGCCGCCCGCGGGACGGCCCGGCGGTGGCTACCGTGCAGCCATGACCCTCGAGGCCGTCCAGGTGGCCGTGTACAAGAGCCTGCCCCGCTGGCTCCGGGTCCGGGCGGTCCGGCACACCACGCCCAACTTCACGGTCGGCTCGCTCGGCCTCATCACCCACGACGGCGGGCACGTGCTGCTCGTGCGCACCACCTACCGCAACGGCTGGCTGCCGGCCGGCGGCTTCGTCCGCCGGGGGGAGACGCCGCACGCCGCGGTCACCCGCGAGGTGGGCGAGGAGCTCGGCGTCGAGGTGGCGTTCCGCGACCACCACCGGGTCTACTTCGACGTCGCCCGGCGCGCCGTGACCTTCATCAGCGTCGGGGTGGTGCCGGAGGACACCGTCTTCGTGCCGCGCACCGCCGAACTCGCGGAGGCCCGCTGGTTCCGGCTCGACGAGCTGCCGCCGATGCCGCACGACTTCACGGAGGGGATGCCGGAGGAGGACCTCGACGCGATCCGGGCTGCGGTCAGGCCTTCGCGTCCACGGTCCTGAGCCCGCGCCGGAGGGTGCGCTCCAGGCCGAGTCGCACCAGCGGTCCCAGGCCGGGCACCGCGGAGTCGAACTCGATCCGGTAGTCCAGGTGGCAGCCGGTGCCGACGGGGCGGAACTCCATCACGCCGCGGTGGTTCCGCAGCGGGCTGCCCTTGCTGATGCGGTAGCCGATCCGGGTGTTGTCCACCGCCTCGGTGACGGTCTCCTCGAACGCCGGCAGCGGACCGACCTTGAGCCGCCGCACCGACCCGGCGCCGTTGCGGGATGTGTCGCCGTCGCGGAGCCGGGTGATCGTCGCGCCGAACAGCGGGCCGAGGTGCTCGTGCTCGGCGAGGTAGGCGTAGACCCGCTCGACCGGGAGCGCGAAGTCGTGGGAGATGTTGACCGTCTGTGGGGTGCTCATGACAGGCAGGCTGTCATGGCCCGCACCATCAGCGGCACGTCCTCGGCGGAGGCCAGCTCGCGGCAGGAGTGCATCGCCAGGGTCGGGCTGCCGACGTCGACCGTCGCGATCCCGAGCCGGGTGGCGGTGAGCGGGCCGATGGTGGAGCCGCACGGCAGGTCGGCGCGGGTCACGAAGTGCTGGACCGGTACGCCGGCCTCGGAGGCGCGCGCCACGAACCACGCCGCCGTGGTGGCGTCGGTGGCGTACGCCTGGTTGGCGTTGTGCTTGACGACCGGGCCGCCGCCCAGCCGCGGGGTGTGGTTCGGCTCGTGCCGGTCGGCGAAGTTCGGGTGCACGGCGTGTGCCATGTCGGCGGACAGCAGCCGCGACCGGGCCATCGCCCGGTGGTAGGCCTGCGGGTCGGTGTCGCCGGTGGCGGCCACCAGCCGGGCCAGCACGTCGGCGAGGAAGGACCCGCGGGCGCCCTCGGCCGAGCCGCTGCCGACCTCCTCGTGGTCGTTGGCGACGAACAGCGCGGTGTGCGCGGCCGGCTCCGCGGCGATCAGGGCGTGCGTCGCGCTGTGGCAGGAGCCGAGGTTGTCGAGCCGGGGCGCGGCGATCCAGTCCGAGCCGGTGCTGGCGGCCGGCTGGGTGTCGGCGAGCACCAGGTCGAAGCCGACCGCGTCCGGGGCGCCGAGCTGCTCGAGCAGCTCGGGCTCGGACTCCAGGCCGAGCACGGGCACCAGGTGCCGTTGCGGGTCGAGCACCAGCCCGTCGCGGACCGAGCGGTCGAGGTGGATGGCCAGCGAGGGGATCCGCAGCGTCGCGCCGGCCAGGCGCACCAGCCGGCTGGTGCCGTCGGCGGTGGTGACCCGACCGGCGACGGTCAGCTCGCGGTCCAGCCAGGTGTGCGCCAGCAGCCCGCCGTACGGCTCCACGCCGACCAGCCGGTAGCCGGCCCGCCGGATGTCGTGCAGCGGCCGCACCTTGAAGGTGGGGGAGTCGGTGTGGGTGCCGACGATCCGCAGCCCGGCGTCGGCCAGCGACGCGCTGCCGACCCGGAAGGCGATCAGGCTGCCGCCGTCGCGGACCACGAAGTGCGCGCCGCCCGGCCGCAGCGCCCAGCGGTCGGTCTCCAGCAGCTCGGTGAAGCCGGCCTCCGCCAGCCGGCGGGTCATCTCCGCCACGGCGTGGAAGGGCGTCGGGGAGACGTCGACGAAGGCGCGCAGGTCGTCGCCGAGGGAGCTCATGGCTCCGTCGCTACCGAGTGGTCCGAGCAGGAGTCGGCGTCCGCGCGGCGAAGTGCTCCAGCACCCAGACCCAGAGGACTCAACCATGCGCCGTGCTCGCCTCGCCCTGCTCGCTGCCACCGCTGCCGTCGCCTCCGGCGCCGGGCTCGCCGGGGCCGCGCCGCCCGCCAAGCCGCTGCTGACCGACCCGGCCGGCGACGCCCGCGTCCTCGGCGCCGGCTACGACATCGTCAGCGCCACCCTCACCACCGCCGGCACCACCAAGAAGGTCGGCAAGAGGTCGGTCTACACGCCCAAGGACCTGGTCGCCTCCGTCACCCTGGCGGCACCCCCCAGCACCCAGCCCGGGACCCAGATCAAGCTCAGCGCCGACACGACGGCCTGCGACGGCGGCTCGTTCACCTGGTACTACACGCCGTCCGGGGGGCGGCTGTTCGTCTACGGCTGCGGGGTCGACGACGGCCTGGGCAAGTCGGAGTCCTTCGACCTCGAGCCGGTCGTGAAGGGCAACACCCTCACCTGGACGGTCAGCCTCAAGCAGTTCGGCGCGGACCTGCCGCTGAAGACCCTGTTCAGCAACTTCCGGGCGCAGAGCGACCAGAACGACCCGGCCACGGGCGAGGTGGGCACCGCGCTGGTCACCGACTTCGGCACCATCTTCACGGAGCAGGCCAACGTGTCGGTCGACACCGGCCTGTCGGATGCGACGTACAAGCTGCAGTAGCCGCCCGAACTAGGGTCGGCACGTGACCGACGTCCGGCGAGCCGTGCCCCGCACCGACGCGGTGCTGGCCGACCCGCGGCTGGCGGCGGCCGTCATACGGCTCGGCCGCGCCACCGTCAAGGCCGCGGTCACCGAGGCCCAGGAGCGGGCCCGCCTGGGCGCCGTGCCGCCGGAGGCGGTGCCCGACCTGGCGGTCGCGCTGCTGCCGGCGGCGAGCACGACGTTGCGCCCGGTGCTGAACTGCACCGGCGTGGTGCTGCACACCAACCTGGGCCGGGCGCCGCTCTCGCCGGCGGCTGTCGACGCGATGGCGCGCGCCTCCGGCTACGTCGACGTGGAGTACGACGTCACGACCGGCGCGCGGGCCGGACGCGGCCGCGGCGCGCTGGATGCCCTGGCGGCGGCCGTCCCGGACGCGGAGCAGGTGCTGGTCGTCAACAACGGCGCCGCCGCGCTGGTGCTCGCCACCACCGCGCTCGCAGCCGGCCGTGAGGTCCTCGTCAGCCGCGGCGAGATGGTCGAGATCGGCGACGGCTTCCGGCTGCCCGACCTCATCGCCTCGACCGGCGCCCGGCTGCGCGAGGTCGGCACCACCAACCGCACCCGGCTGCAGGACTACGCCGACGCCGCGGGTCCCGACACCGGCTGCGTCCTGAAGGTGCACCCGAGCAACTTCCGGGTGGAGGGGTTCACCGCGGCGGTCGGGGTCGACGAGCTGGCCACCTTGGGGGTGCCGGTCGTCGCCGACGTGGGCAGCGGCCTGCTGGCCCCCGACCCGCTGCTGCCGGACGAGCCCGACGTGCGGACCGCGCTGCGCGACGGCGCCGCGGTCGTGACCTGCTCCGGCGACAAGCTGCTGGGCGGGCCGCAGGCCGGCCTGGTGGTGGGCCGCGCGGACGCGCTCGCGGTGCTGCGGCGGCACCCGCTGTACCGCGCGTTCCGCTGCGACAAGACCACGCTGGCTGCCTTGGAGGCGACGCTACGCGGCCCGGAACCCCCTGTGTGGCAGGCGATCCGGGCCACCGGGCTGCGGGAGCGGGCGGTCGCGCTGGCCGACGCCGTGGGCGGCAAGGTGGTCGCGTCTGCGGGCGCGGTCGGCGGTGGCGGCGCGCCCGGCCACGCCCTCGACGGCTGGGCCGTGGCGCTGCCCGCGTCGTTCGCCGAGGTGCTGCGGCACGGCGACCCGTGTGTGGTGGCGCGGGTCGCCGACGGCCTGTGCCTGCTCGACCTGCGCTGCGTGCCGCCGGCGCAGGACGTGCGGCTGCGGAACGCCGTGCTGGCGTGCACGTCGTAGCCACCGCAGGTCACGTCGACCACGGCAAGTCGACGCTGGTGCGGGCGCTCACAGGGATGGAGCCGGACCGCTGGGCCGAGGAGCGCCGGCGCGGCATGACGATCGACCTCGGCTACGCCTGGACCGGTCTGCCGTCCGGCGAGGTGCTGGCGTTCGTCGACGTGCCCGGCCACCAGCGCTTCATCGGCAACATGCTGGCCGGCCTCGGCCCGACGCCGGCCGTGCTGCTCGTGGTGGCGGCCGACGAGGGCTGGCGCCGGCAGTCCACCGAGCACCTGGCCGCGGTGGACGCCCTCGGCCTGACCGACGGGCTGCTGGCGGTGACCCGCAGCGACCTGGCCGACCCTGGGCCGGCGACCCGGGAGGCCCTGACGCACCTGGAGAAGAGCTCGTTGGGGGCGGTGCCCGCGGTCAGCGTGAGTGGTGCCACCGGGGCCGGCCTTGCCGAGCTGGTGGCAGCCCTCGACGGCCTCGTCGCGCGGTTGCCGGCACCGGACGTGAGCGCCCCCGTGCGGCTCTGGGTCGACCGGGCGTTCACGGTCCGGGGCGCCGGCACCGTGGTCACCGGCACCCTGGCGGCCGGCACGTTGCGGGTCGGCGACCGGCTGCAGCTCGGTGACCGGGAGGTCCGGGTCCGGGGCCTGCAGAGCCTCGGCGAGGACCGCGACATCGTGCCGGCGGTGGCCCGCGTCGCCGTCAACCTGCGCGGCGTCGACAAGGACGACGTCGGGCGCGGCGACGTGCTGCTGACACCCGGTGCGTGGCGCACCACCAGCGGCCTGGACGTCCGGCTGTCCAGCACCGAGCGGCTGCCCGAGCAGCTGGTGCTGCACGTCGGGTCGGCCGCGGTCCCGGTGCGGGTGCGAGCGCTGGGCGGCGACACCGCCCGGCTGCTGCTGCCCCGCGGGCTGCCGCTGCGGGCCGGCGACCGGGCGCTGCTGCGCGACCCCGGCCTGCAGTCGGTGGCCGCCGGCGTGCTCGTCCTCGACGCCGACCCGCCCGCGCTCCGCCGCCGGGGC
>JAOPVD010000027.1 GCA_025966295.1 Frankiales bacterium
GCAGCCGCTCGACCGGACGCAGCGCGCGCCCCGTCACCCACCAGAGGACGGCCGTGGTGCCGGCCAGGAGGAGCGGCACCACCAGCAGGAGCACGAGCCGGAGCGCCCGCATCGCCCGTCGTACGTCGGTCAGCGGTGCCGCCACGACCACCCGCACCGGTCGGCCGTCCAGCGCCGTCGACCGGACCCGCAGCCGCAGCGGCACGCCGGCGTAGGCCCCGGCTTCGTCGGTCACCACCGAGTGCCCGCCCCGCACCTGGACCTGCAGCAACGGCTGCACCGGGCTCGCCGACGGGGTCGCGGCCAGCACGGTGCCGTCGGCGGCGAGCACCTGCGCGAGCAGCGTCGAGGCCGCGGGCGCCGGCAGCGTCGACGGCAGCTGCCCGTTGCGCACCAGCGCCACGAGGGTGTCGGACTCGGTGCGTGTCTGGCCGTCGAGGTCGTGCAGCCGGCCGGCCGAGAACACCGCGGTGACGGCCACCGTGCCCACCACCAGGGCCACCGCCAGCGGTGCGGCGGCGGACAGCGCCAGGCGCGTCCGCAAGTTCATGCCCGCCCCATGCGGTAGCCGCCGCCGCGCACGGTCAGGACGCTGTCCCGTCCGAGCTTGCGGCGCAGGTAGCCGACGTAGACCTCCACCACGTTCGGGTGCGTGTCCGGGTCCGCCTCGAAGACCCGCTCCAGCAGCTCGAGCTTGCTGACGACCCGGCCGTCCCGGCGCATCAGGTGCTCGAGGAGCGCGAACTCGCGGGGCGTGAGCTCCACCGGCTCGGCGGCCAGGGTGACGGTCCGCCGGTCGGCGTCGAGCCGCAGCCGCCCGGCGGCGAACGTGGCGGGCGCCGGCTCGCGGCCCCGACGCGCCAGCGCGTGCAGCCTGGCCACCAGCACGACGTACGAGAACGGCTTGACGAGGTAGTCGTCCGCACCCAGGTCGAGGGCGTCGGCCAGGTCGTACTCGCCGTCCTTGGCGGACAGGACCAGCACCGGTGTCGGGTCCTGCCGGGCCCGCAGCCGCTTGAGCACCTCGTAGCCCGACAGCGCCGGCAGCATGATGTCGAGCACCACGGCGTCGAACGACGAGCGCGCGCAGGACTCCAGTGCGCTGAGCCCGTCGTGGACGGTCTCGACCTGGAAGCCGTCGGCCACCAAACCGCGGGCGAGGGCGGCGGCCATCCGTACCTCGTCGTCGACCAGCAGCACCCGCACGCCGCCAGTGTCCTGCCCGAACCTGCGGCGAAGGCAAGCGCGTGGAGGCTGTAGGTGGAGCGCACTCAGCGGGCTCTCAGCGCGGGGCGCCAGCACAGGCGCAGGGTGGGCCCATGACCTCCTCCCTCCGCCGCCGCGTCTTCTGGTCCGTGCCCGCCGTCACCGCCGTTGCGGTCACCGCCGGCTACCTGCTTCCGTCGACCGCTTCGGCCACCAATCACCCGGTGCTGCCGAAGCGCTCGGCCGCGCAGCTGCTGGCCGCCGTGCAGACCAGCGCGGTGCAGCATCTGTCCGGCACGGTCGTGGAGACGGCCCGGCTCGGGCTGCCGTCACTGCCCGGGTCCGACAGCGCCGCGGCCTTGAGTTGGCAGACGCTGGTGACCGGGACGCACACCGCCCGTCTCTGGCTCGACGGCCCGGACCGGCAGCGCGTCGCGCTGCTCGGGCAGCTCTCGGAGTCCGATGTCGTCCACAACGGTCGGGATGTCTGGACCTACGCCAGCGACGCCCGCACCGTCGGGCACACGGTGCTGCCGGCCGACGCCACCAAGCGGGCCAACACCCATGACCTGCACGGCTACACGCCGCAGGGCGCGGCGGCGCAGGCCCTCAAGGCGATCGACCCGAGCACGGCGGTGTCGGTCGACCGCACCGCCCGGGTGGCCGGCCAGCCGGTGTACACGCTGGTGCTGACGCCGCGGGACAGCCGCTCGACGGTGCGCCGGGTGCTCATCGCGATCGACGCGGCGCACAGCGTCCCGCTGCGCGTCCAGGTGTACGGCGCCGCCGCCAAGCCGGCGTTCGAGACCGGCTTCACCGACGTGTCCTTCGCCCGCCCGGCGGCCTCGGTGTTCCGCTTCACGCCGCCGAAGGGCGCCAAGGTCACGCGGGACCTGCTGGGGACCATGCCGGAGCAGCAGGATCACCAGGACGCGACCGGGCCGCAGTCGGCGCAGCCGAAGGTGCTCGGGACCGGGTGGACCTCGGTACTCGCCGTGCCGGCCACCAAGGACGGCCGCTCGTCGGTCGCCGGCCTGAACGGCAGCGGGCTCGACAAGGTGACCACCACGCTGCCGAACGGTGACCGGCTGGTGCGGACCGCGCTCGTCAACGTCCTGCTCGCCAGGGACGGCCGGGTCTTCGTCGGTGCGGTGGCGCCGGCGGTGCTGCAGCAGGCAGCGGCCGGGCACGTCGGGTGACGGCCACCGCCACCAGTGCGGCCGCCGCCGTTGCGTCGTACGACGCTGGGCCGGCGCTGCGCACGACGGGACTGACCCGCAGGTTCGGCAAGCAGGTCGCCGTCGACGACGTCGACCTGGTGGTGCCGCGGGGCGCGGTGTACGGCTTCCTCGGCCCCAACGGGTCGGGCAAGACCACCACCATTCGGCTGCTGCTGGGCCTGATCTCCGCCGACAGCGGCAGCATCGAGCTGCTCGGCCAGCCGATGCCGCGGGCGCTGCCGGCGGTGCTGCCGCGGGTCGGGGCGCTCATCGAGGGGCCGGCGTTCCACCCCTACCTGACGGGTGCCGCCAACCTGCGCCGGCTGGACGTCAGCGACGCCACCGCAAACCCCCGCACCAGCAGGCAGCGGGTCGCGGACGCGCTGGCCCGGGTCGGCCTGAGCGCCGCCGCCGGCAAGAAGTACCGCAACTACTCACTGGGCATGAAGCAGCGGCTCGGGCTGGCCGCCGCCCTGCTGCAGCCCCGGGACCTGCTGGTGCTCGACGAGCCCACCAACGGCCTGGACCCGCAGGGCACCCGGGAGGTCCGGCACCTGGTGCGCGACCTGGCGGCGGACGGCGCCACGGTGCTGGTCTCCAGCCACCTGCTGGCCGAGGTCGAGCAGATCGCCAGCCACGTAGGGATCATGTCGGTAGTCCGGATGCTCCGGCAGGGCACCCTCACCGAGGTGCTCGCCGACGGCGCCGCGGTCGTGCGGGTCAGCTCCCCGGACGTCGAGGACGCGCGCCGGGTGCTCACTGCCCTCGGCCTGGGCGACGTCGAGGTCGGCCGCGACGGCGCGTCGGTGCAGGCCCGGCTCGGCGACCTGCCGCCGGAGGTGGTCGCCGCCGCGGTGGTCGCCGCCGGCGC
>JAOPVD010000039.1 GCA_025966295.1 Frankiales bacterium
ACTTCTGCAAGGCCCACGAGATCCAGGTCATCGTCAAGGGGCTGCGGGCCATCAGCGACTTCGACTACGAGCTGCAGATGGCGCAGATGAACCACGGCCTGCAGGGCGTCGAGACGATGTTCATGACCACCAACCCGCTGTACTCCTTCTTGTCCTCGAGCCTGGTCAAGGAGGTCGCCACGTACGGTGGGGACGTCTCCGGGCTGGTGCCGGAGGCCGTGCACCGGCGTCTGCTCGACCGGCTGCGCGCCACTTCCTGACCCAGCTCGGAGGAACTCCTCGTGGACGCGGTGCACGCCAAGCTCGCCGAGATCACGGCCCTGGTGGAGGGCGCCCGCGCCATGCCCATGTCGGCCTCGTGCGTCGTCAACCGCTCTGACGTGCTGGGGCTGCTCCAGGACCTCGAGGGGCTGCTGCCCGACACCCTCAGCAGGGCCCAGGCGGTGCTGGGCGACAAGCAGGGCGTCGTCGAGGAGGGCCGCCGCGAGGCGGAGGCGATCATCGCGGGCGCCCAGGCCGAGCGCCGCCGCCTGGTGGAGGCCACCGAGGTGCACACCGAGGCCAGCGCCGAGGCCCAGCGGCTGCTCGCCGAGGCCCGCGGTGCCGCGGACGCCATGCGCATCGAGGTCGAGGACTACGTCGACGCCAAGCTCGCGAACTTCGAGATCGTGCTGACCAAGACCCTGGCGGCCGTCGAGCGCGGCCGCCAGAAGCTCTCCGGGCGGCACGAGCTCGAGGCCATCGAGACCCCCAGCGCGTTCCTCGACGAGCCCCTCCCTGGCTGAGCCCTGGGCGGCCGGTGGCGCGCTCCGGTACGCTGATCGGCGGACTCGTCCCCGAGCCCGGAGACCCTCGTGCCTGAGAACAGGAAGCCGCAGAACCGCCTCGACCCCCGCCTCCCCCTCGTGCTCGATACGCGCGAGCTCGGACGGCGGCCAGGGTCGATGCGGGAGGTGCAGCTGTCTGCTCCCGCGCCCGAAGGCCTTGGGCTCGTCGATCTGATCGGGGTGCCCGTCGGTGCCGCGCTCGAGCTGGATCTCCGGCTCGAGAGCGTCATGGATGGTGTTCTGGTCAGCGGTGTCGTCACGGCGCCGGTGTCCGGGGAGTGCGGACGGTGCCTGGCCCCGGTGAGCGACCTGCTCACCGTGCGGATCCAGGAGCTGTTCGTCTACCCGGAGGCCAGCACCGAGCACGATGACGACGACGAGGTCGCGCAGCTGCAGGGTGACCATCTCGACCTCACCCCCACGCTGCGGGACGCGGTGGTGCTCGCGCTGCCGCTCACACCGCTGTGCCGGGAGGACTGCCAGGGGCTCTGCGCCACGTGCGGAGAGCGACTGGACGACCTCCCCGAGGACCACTCGCACGACACGACCGATGCCCGCTGGGGTGCCCTTTCCGGGCTGCTCGAGCAGACAGACCAGGAGAAGTAGAGATGGCCGTCCCGAAGCGCAAGATGTCGCGCAGCAACACCCGCTCGCGCCGTGCGCAGTGGAAGTCCGGCGTCCCCACGCTGACGACGTGCGACCGCGGCCACACCACGCTGCCGCACACGGTCTGCCCGGAGTGCGGTCGCTACGACAAGCGCACCGTCCTCGCGGTCTGAGGAAGGCCCAGACCACTTGGTGCGCGTCGCCCTCGACCTGATGGGGGGCGATGATGCCCCGAGCGCGGTGGTGGACGCCGCGCTGCTCGTCGCTGACACCCAGCCGGACGTGGAGATCATCCTCGTCGGGCCCGTCGACGTGGCCGAGCGCCTGCTGGCCGGGCGCGGGACGCCGGGTCGGCTGCGGCTCGCCGCCGCCTCGGAGGTGGTCGGGATGGACGAGGACGGCGCCCGCGCCGTCCGTGCCAAGAAGGACGCCACCGTCCGCGTCGTGCACCGCCTCGTCCGCGACGGCGAGGCGGACGCCGCCGTGAGCACCGGGCCCACCGGCGCCACCCTCGCCGCCGCCGTCCTGGACCTCGGCCGCACCGCCCGCCGCCCCGCGCTGGCCGTGGTGGTGCCGACCGCCGCCGGCCCGGTGGTGCTGCTCGACGCCGGCGCGACCGTGGAGGGCTCGGTCGAGCAGCTTGTCGAGCACGCCGTGCTGGGCGCGGCCTACGCCGCCGCCCTCGGGCTGGAGGACCCCCGCGTCGGGCTGCTGAACGTCGGCCACGAGCCCGGCAAGGGCGACCCGCTGCGCCGGGAGGCCTTCGCCGCGCTGAGCGCGGCCCCCCTGCGCTTCGTCGGCAACGTCGAGGGCCATGACGTGGTGCGCGGCGGCAAGGCGGACGTGGTGGTGACCGACGGCTTCACCGGCAACGTGCTGCTCAAGGGCCTGGAGGCCGGGCTGCAGCGCGCCGGCGCCGACCTGCCCGTCTCCGCGGTGCTGCTCGGCGTCGACGGGGTCTGCGTCGTCGGCCACGGCGCCGCCTCAGCGGTCGACATCGCCGCCTGCGTGGGCGTCGCCGCCCGCGCTGTCCAGCAGCGGCTGCTGGACCGGCTGGCCGCCGCGCTCGAGGGCCAGCAGCCCGCGGTGGCCGCGCCGTGACCGGCGAACAGGTGCTGGACGTCATCCGCGCCGCGGTCGTCACCGTGCTGGAGGTCCAGCCGGGCACGGTCGGGCGCGCGACCCGGTTCGTCGAGGACCTGCGCGCCGACTCACTGGCGATCGTGGAGATCGTGGAGATCGTGGAGGAGGAGCTCGCCCGCCGGGTCGGGCCGGGCTTCCGCATCGACGACGAGGACCTCGAGGACCTGGTCACCGTCGGCGACGCCCTCGACTACGCGCTGGCCCGGCTGTGAAGGGGGCCTCGCGGTGACCGCGACGCAGTACACGCTGCTGGAAGCCGCGCTGGGGACGGCCGTCAGCCGGGCGCTGCTCGAGCGCGCCCTGACGCACCGCTCCTATGCCTACGAGCACGGCGGCCTGCCCACCAACGAGCGGCTGGAGTTCCTCGGCGACGCGGTGCTCGGGCTGGTCGTCACCGACGCGCTGTACACCAACCACCCCGACCTGGCGGAGGGCTCGCTGGCCAAGCTCCGCGCCAGCGTCGTGAGCACCCGCGCGCTCGCCGGCGTCGCACGCACCCTCGGGCTCGGCAAGTGGATGCGGCTGGGCAAGGGCGAGGACGTCACCGGCGGCCGGGACAAGCCGAGCATCCTCGCCGACACGATGGAGGCGGTCATCGGCGCCGTCTACCTCGAGCGCGGCCTCGAGGGCGCCACCCGGCTGGTGCGGGCGCTGTTCGACCCGCTCATGGAGGCCGCCGCCTCCGACGGTGCGGCGCTGGACTGGAAGACCGCCCTGCAGGAGCTCACCGCGGCCCGCGGGCTGGGCGTGCCGGACTACGCCATCACCGAGAGCGGCCCCGACCACGCCAAGGCGTTCGTGGCCCGGGCGCTGGTGGCGGGCGAGGAGCGCGGCGAGGGCGCCGGCTCGAGCAAGAAGGAGGCCGAGCAGCAGGCCGCCGAGGTGGCCTGGCGCTCGCTGCAGGTGGAGCCGGAGGCAGCTGCCCCGGTCGCGGACGAGCTCGAGGACTGAGTGCCTGAGCTGCCCGAGGTGGAGGTCGTCCGCCTGGGCCTCGAGAAGGGCGTGGCCGGTCGCACGATCGGCGCCGTCGACGTCCACCACCCGCG
>JAOPVD010000053.1 GCA_025966295.1 Frankiales bacterium
TGGGGCGACGACCCCGACAAGGACCACGCCCAGTGGGCCTGTGAGGACTGCCTGCGCGTCTTCGAGGTCCGCTACAAGGGCACCACCGGGCGCGCCTGAGGCTTCGGCGGCTGGGCCTAGGCGTGCAGGCCGCACTCGGTCTTCTGGGAGCCCTTCCAGCGGCCGGAGCGGGGGTCCTCCCCCGGCGCCACCCGGTGTGTGCAGGGGGCGCAGCCGATCGAGGGGTAGCCGTCGTCGACCAGCGGGTTGACCAGGATGCCGTTGGCCTCGACGTAGGCGTCGAGCTCGGCCTGGGTCCAGCGGGCGATCGGGTTGACCTTGACCTTGCCGCGCCTGTCATCCCACTCGACCACGCCGGTGCCGGCCCGGGTCGGGGATTCGTCGCGGCGGACGCCGGAGGCGTAGGCGTCGTAGCCGGCCAGCGCCCGGCTGAGCGGCTCGACCTTGCGCATCGCGCAGCAGGCGTCCGGGTCGCGGCGCCAGAGCTCGGCGCCGTACTGCTCGTCCTGCTGGGTGACCGACAGCAGCGGCAGCACGGTGCGGACGTTCACGTCGTAGACCTGGGCGACCGCGTCGCGGGTGCCGATCGTCTCCGGGAAGTGGTAGCCGGTGTCGAGGAAGACCACGTCCACGCCGCTGGCGACCGACGCAGCCAGCGAGGCCAGCACGCCGTCGCCCATCGAGGACGAGATGACGAAGCGGTCGCCGAAGGTGTCGATCGCCCAGCGCAGGACGTCCTGCGCGGTCGCGTCCTCGAGGTCGCGGGCAGCCGCCAGCGCCAGGCTCTTGTGGTCCACGTCCCTATCCAACCAACTCGCCTCGCCAAGCCTTCCCGCGGCCCGTGACAGATTGGACCCGTGGAACCGGAACCGGCGCTCGTCACGCTGCACGTGTGGCGCGTGCCGACCGGGAAGCTGCCCGCCGCGCTGGCCCGGATGGCGCTCGACCGCGGCCGGGCCCGGCGCACCCCCGGTGTCCGGTTCGCGAAGATGCTCGGCACCGGGCGCGGCTTCGGGCTCACCGACGCCGACCCGACGCGGTGGGCCAAGCTGACGGTCTGGAGCGTCCCCGGCCCGGACCCGGTCGCGACCGCCTGGGGCCGGCTGGCCGAGGAGACGCTGCGCGTCGACCTGCGCCCGCTCGCCAGCACCGGCCGGTGGAGCCGCCGCGAGCCCTTCGGCCGCCCCCGCACCAGCCGGTACGACGGACCGGTGGCCGCCCTGACCCGGGCCCGGCTGTCCCCCCGCCGGGCCGTGACGTTCTGGCGGGCCGTGCCGCCCGTCCAGGCCGCGCTCCAGGGGGCGGCCGGCCTGCGCGCATCGCTCGCCGTCGGGGAGGCACCGGTCGGGCTGCAGGGCACCTTCAGCCTGTGGGAGTCACCGGCAGCGCTGCAGGGCTTCGCCTACGGCGGCGCGCACGCCGAGGTCATCGCCCGGACCGCGCAGGTCGGCTGGTACGCCGAGGAGCTGTTCGCCCGGTTCGCGGTCCTCGGCGGCGAAGGCACCCTCGACGGCCGGGACCCGCTGGCGTGAGCACCGTCCTCGTCGAGTGGGACCGCCTCCAGCTCGGCGCCCGGGTGGACGACGTCCTGGACGTCTACGCCGAGGCGATGGAGGTGCCCCGCATGGCGGCCCGCAGCCGGCGCTCGGTGCTCGCCGGCCACCTCGACCGGCACGGGCTGCGGGCCGTCGCCGCCCTCGACGGGCCGCAGCTCGTCGGCATCGGCTACGGCTACCTCGGCGCCCCCGGCCAGTGGTGGCACGACCAGGTCCGGGCGGCGATGGCGCCGACGCTGGCGGAGGCCTGGCTCACCGACGCCTTCGAGGTCTGCGAGCTGCACGTCCGGCCCAGCCGGCACGGCACCGGCCTCGGCCGCGACGTGCTGCTGACGCTGCTGGCCGGGACCTCCGCCGGCACCGCGGTGCTGACCACCCCCGACCGCGAGACCCGGGCCCGCCAGTTCTACCGGGCCGGCGGCTGGCAGGACCTGGTGCGTGGCCTGGAGTTCCCCGGGGACCCGCGCTCGTTCGCCGTACTGGGGCTGCGGCTGTGACCCGCGCGGTCGTCGTCGGCGCGGGGCACAACGGCCTGGTCGCGGCCTGCTACCTGGCCCGCGCCGGGCTCGACGTCGAGGTGGTGGAGCGCGACACCGTCCTGGGCGGGGCGGTGAGCACCGTCGAGCGCTGGCCCGGCTACCGCGTCGACCGCGGGTCGAGCGCGCACATCATGGTGCGGCACATCGGCATCGTGGAGGACCTCGACCTGGGCGCCTGCGGCCTCGAGTACCAGGACCTCGACCCGTGGGGGTTCGCGCCGTTCGGCGACGAGAGCATCACGTTCTGGGTCGACCTGGACCGCACCTGCGCGTCCATCGAGGCGGTCTGCGGCCGCAAGGACGCCGACGCCTACCGCGCCTTCGTGCAGGACTGGTCGCAGCGCAACCTGAAGGTCTTCGAGGCCTTCCAGGGACCGCCCACGCCGCTGCGGCTGGGCCGGGCGATCTGGGGCGCCGGCAAGGGCACCGGGCTCGACGGCCTGGAGCTGTCGCGGCAGTTCCTCACCTCCGGCGATGCGCTGCTCGACGCGCACTTCGACGACGAGCGGCTCAAGACCGCGCTGGCCTGGCTCGGCGCGCAGTCCGGACCGCCGACGCACGAGCCGGCCACCGCCGACCTGGTCGGCTGGAACACCGTCATGCACCTGCGGCCACCGGGGCACCCGAAGGGCGGCAGCGGGATGCTCAGCGAGGCCCTCGCGGCCCGCCTGGCGTCGTACGGCGGCAGGGTGCGGCTCGGCGACGGGGCCGCCCGGATCACCTCCGCGGGCGACCGCGTCACCGGGGTGGTGACGGCCTCCGGCGAGCACCTGCCGGCCGACGTCGTCGTCGGTGCCTGCCACGTCCTCACCACCCTCGAGCTGGCCGACGCGCCGGTGCTGGAGCGGGCCCGGCGCACGGTCCGGGTCGGCAACGGCATCGGGATGGTGGTGCGGCTCGCGACCAGCGACCTGCCGCGCTACCCCGGCGCGACCGACGAGAGCTACCGCGCGCTGCAGCTGCTGGCGCCGTCCCGGCAGGCGCTGCGACGGGCGCACGGCGAGTACAACGCCGGGCTGCCGCCGACCGCGCCGGCGGCGCTGGCGATGACGTTCAGCGCCTTCGACGACACCCTGGCACCGGCCGGCAAGCACACCGTGACGGTGTGGGGGCAGTGGCACCCGTGGCAGCTGTCGAACGGCGAGACCTGGGACGCCATCGGGGAGCGCGAGGCCGACAAGCTGATCGCGGCGGTCGACCGGGCCGCGCCCGGCTTCGCCGCGACCGTGGAGCAGGTGCACGTGCAGACCCCCGAGGACCTGGAGCGCGAGCTCGGTCTGCGACAGGGTCAGGTCATGCACCTCGAGATGGCCTTCGACCAGATGTTCCTGTGGCGACCGCTGCCCGAGCTGGCCGGCTACCGGGTGCCCGGCAGCCCGGGGCTCTACCTGTGCGGTGCCTCGACGCACCCGGGCGGCGGCGTGTTCGGGGCCAGTGGCCGCTCCGCCGCCCGTACCGTGCTGGGCGACCTCTCCCCCCGACCGCTGTCCCGTGCCCTGAGAAAGGTTCGCCGTGCCTGAGCTGTACGAGGTCCTCCTGATCGACGGTGCCCGCCGCTGGCACGCCGGCTGGGTGGTCGACGACGAGAGCGAGACCGACCTGCTGCTCGCCGACAACGGCAAGGTGCTGCTGTTCGGCAGCCGCGCGGCGCTGGAGCACCACGCCCAGGAGCGCGGGCTGCCGCTGCACGACGACCTGCCCGACGAGGTGGACCTCGACCTGGGCGGCTGGCTGTCGACGGGCGCGCCGCAGCCCGACGTGGCGGAGGTCTCCGAGCTCTGGCACCTGCTGTACGACGACCCGGCGGCCGGGCGGGCGCTCACCGGCGAGGAGCTCGGGGAGGCCTACGACGACCTCGTCGAGGAGACCGACGACTGGTTCGCCGAGCACGGTGAGCGGGCCCGCACCGCGCTCTGCGACGCCGTCGCGAGGCTCCGGAAGGCCAGCCGCGAGGTGTGATCCGCACCACGACTGAGCGCGTGAAACGGGTTCTATGTCGCAGGTCACGCCGGAAGTTGTGGATCAACCTGGCACCGGGTGTCGAAGGTGGAGGTGCAACGCCTTCGCAACGCCCAGGAGAGCCTCATGAGCAGCCTCACGTTCGGCACCCTCGACCGCACCGCCGACTACGGCCCGGTGCTGGTCTCCGAGCTGCCCGCCGCGCCGGTGCGTCCCTCGCTGCTCGACCGGCTGCGCGGGCAGCTGGCCCTCCGCCGCGGCACCCGCGCGTTCCAGCAGACCCTGCGGTACGCCAGCTCCTCCGAGCGCAGCGACCTGCTGGCCGCCCTCCGCCGGGACTGAGCCCTCTACTGTCGGCTCCGTGCCGACAGCCACCCGAGCCCGCTCGTCGGTGCCGCTCTTGCTGGCCGGCCTGACGGTCCTGCTGCAGGTCGGCTACCCGCTGGTGACGGGCGCGCCGCGTGACCTGCTCACCGTGGTGACGGTGCTGGTCTTCTTCCTCGCCACCGCCAGCCACGCCCTGGTCCATCGCGGCCCGCGCTGGACCGCCGGCTACCTCGCCGCGACCCTCGGGGTCGGGCTGCTGGCCGAGGCCGCCGGGGTCCGGACCGGCCTGCCGTTCGGCGACTACGCGTACGCCGACTCCCTCGGCTGGCAGCTCCTGGACGTCCCGGTCGTGGTGCCGCTGGCCTGGGCGATGTTCGCCTACCCGTGCCTGCTCGCCGGCCAGCGGCTCGGGCACCCGGTCCTCGCCGGCGCCTGGGCGCTGGCGTCCTGGGACCTGTTCCTCGACCCGCAGATGGTGGCCGCCGGGCACTGGCGCTGGCTGGACGTGCAGACCTCCGTCCCCGGCATCGCGGACGTCCCGGTCTCCAACTTCGGCGGCTGGGTGGTCGTCGCCCTGGTCCTGATGGCGCTGCTGTCCCGGCTGCCCCGGGTGCCCGCGGACGACCGGCTGCCGTTCGCGCTGCTGCTGTGGACCTGGGGCTCGTCGGTGCTGGCGAACCTGGCGTTCTTCGGCCGGCCGGGGGTGGCGGTCGTCGGCGGCCTCGCCATGGCCGTCGTGCTGGTCCCGCTACTGCGGCACCCCTCGCGCCCCCACCTCTTCCCCCGCCCCCTCGAGCCCTCCCCCGTGATCCACGGAACCAGCGCCCCCGTCCGGGGGCCCAAAACGGCGCCGCCGGTTCCGTGGATCACCGGGAGGGTGGCGGCGGTGAGGGGGTGGCGGCGGTGAGGTGGCGGCGGCGGTGAGGTGGGTGGCCTGGTGCGTGTCGGCGTTGACGCTGCACAGCGCGGTCAACGCCCGGCTGCTGCGCACCCCCCAGCCGCGGCCGCTGGACCGCCGGACCAGCGTGCTGCTGCCGGTCCGCGACGAGGCGCACCGGGTGGAGGCCTGCCTGCGGTCGCTGCTCGCGCAGGACGACGCCGGCCGGATCGAGGTGGTCGTGCTGGACGACGGGTCCACCGACGGCACCGCCGAGGTGGTGCGCCGGGTGGCCGGTGACGACCCGCGGGTGGTGCTGCTGACCGGCGCGCCGCTGGCCGCCGGCTGGCTCGGCAAGCCGCACGCCTGCCAGCAGCTCGCGGACGCGGCCGACCCGGCCAGCGAGGTGCTGCTGTTCGTCGACGCCGACGTCGTCCTCGCGCCACACGCGGTGGCCGCGACGGTGGCTGCGCTCGACGGCCTCGACCTGGTCTCGCCCTACCCGCGGCAGGAGGCGGCCGGCGCCGCCCGGCTGGTGCAGCCGCTGCTGCAGTGGTCCAGGCTGACGTTCCTGCCGCTCCGGCTCGCGGAGCGATCGGCCCGGCCGTCGCTGTCGGCCGCCAACGGCCAGCTGCTCGCCGTCACCCGGGCCGCCTACGACCGGGCCGGTGGCCACGCCGCGGTCCGGACCGAGGTGGTCGAGGACGTCGCCCTGCTGCGGGCGGTGAAGCGCTCCGGCGGCCGCGGCGGCGTCGTGGACGGCACCCGGCTCGCCACCACCCGGATGTACGACGACTGGCCGGCGCTCGTGGAGGGCTACACCAAGTCGTTGCACACCGTCCCGGCTGCCGTGCCGGTGCTGCTCTGCCTGCTCTACGTGCTGCCGGTGCTGGGCCGGTCGCGGTCGGCCCGGGCGGCGGTGCTGGCCGGCGTGCTCGGGAGGGCGGTGACGGCCCGGCGTACCGGGGGGCGGGTGGCGGACGGGGTGGCGCACCCGGTGTCGGTGGCGGTGCTGGTGGCGCTCTGGGTCCGCTCGCGGGTCGCGCGCCACCGCGGCACCGCGACCTGGAAGGGCCGCCGGCTGTGAGCCGGGTCGTGGTGGTCGGGGCCGGGGTGGGCGGCCTGGCCGTCGCCGCCCGGCTGGCCTGCCTCGGCCACCACGTGACGGTCTGCGAGGCGGCCGACGAGGTCGGCGGCAAGCTCGGGACCTTCGAGCGCGACGGGTTCCGGTTCGACACCGGGCCGTCGCTGCTGACGATGCCGGCGGTCTTCCAGGAGCTGTTCGCCGCCACCGGCGGCTGGCCGACCGGCCTGGAGCTGCAGCGGCTCGACCCGATCGCGCGGTACCGCTTCGCGGACGGCAGCACCCTGGACAGCACCGACGACCTCGAGCAGATGTGCCGCCGGCTGGAGGCGTGGAGTCCCGGCAGCGGCGCCGACTGGCGGGCGTTCCTGAGCCGGGCCGAGCGGATCTGGGAGGCCAGCAAGGGGCCGTTCCTGGAGTCCGCGCTGCACGGCTCCCGGTCGCTGGCCGCCCTCGCCGTCACGCGCCCGACCGACCTGGCGACGCTGGCGCCTGGTCGGTCGCTGCGTGACCTCGGCCGCCGGCACCTGCGCGACCCGCGGCTGCGGATGCTGCTCGACCGGTACGCCACCTACACCGGCTCCGACCCCCGCCGCGCGCCTGCGGCCCTCGCCTCGATCCCCTTCGTCGAGCAGGCCTTCGGCGGCTGGTACGTCACCGGCGGCCTGCGGCGGCTCGCCGACGCGCTGCTCGACCGCGCCCTCGAGGTGGGCGTCAGCGTCCGGACCGGCACCCGGGTGGTGGCCATCAGCGACCCGGTCCGCGGGGTGACCCTGGCGGACGGCACGTTCCTGCCGGCCGACGTGGTGGTGGCGAACGCCGACGCCGCGCACGTCTACGGCGACCTGGTGGCCTGCCCGCTTGCGGCCCGCAAGCTGGCGCGGGCGACGCCGTCGCTGTCGGGCTTCGTGCTGCTGCTGGCGGTGGAGGGCCGCACCCCGGGGCTGGCGCACCACAACGTGCTCTTCCCGGCCGACTACGACGCCGAGTTCGACGCCGTCTTCGGCGCGCCGGCCCGGCCGGTCGAGGACCCGACGCTCTACGTCAGCGTCCCGCCGGGGCAGGCCCCCGAGGGCTGCGCGGCCTGGTTCGTGCTCGTCAACGCCCCCCGCCACGGCACCGGCCGCGGCGCCGTCGACTGGCGGGCACCCGGGCTGGCGGAGGGCTACGCCGACCGGCTGCTCGACCGGCTGGCGGCCCGCGGCCTGGAGGTGCGGGACCGGCTGCGCTGGCGGGAGGTCATCACCCCGGCCGACCTGGAGCAGCGCACCGGTGCGGTCGGCGGCGCCATCTACGGCAGCTCCAGCAACGGCGCGACCGCGGCGTTCCTGCGGCCGGCCAACCGTTCGCCGGTGCCGGGGCTGTTCCTGGTGGGCGGCTCGGCCCACCCCGGCGGCGGGCTGCCGCTGGTCGCCTTGTCGGCGCGCATCGTCAGCGGGCTGCTCGGCCCGGCCTGACGGTACGCGCGGTGCCGCGGGTACGACGCAGGGCGGGCAGCAGCTGCACCAGCCCGACGAGCAGCGCGGCGCCCAGCACGGCGAGGCCGGCCGTCGGCACCGACACCAGCCCGAGCGCGCACGCGAGCACCCGGGTCGGGCGCTCGGCGACCGTCAGGGTGAGCACCCGACCGGTCACGAGCCGGGTGCCCTCCAGCAGCAGAACGCCTGCGATGCAAGCGATGCCGAGCCAGATCGGGGCACCGGCCAGCACCAGCGCGGTGACGAACAGTAGGTCGCAGACCCGGTCGGCCACGCCGTCGAGCACCGCGCCGACCCGGGTGACGCGGTCCTGCAGCAGCGCGACGGCGCCGTCCAGCGCGTCCAGCAGGGCGCTGCCGACGACGAGCAGGGCGCCGACCGGCGCGGGCACTGCGAGGACGCCGACAGCGGCGACCACGGACAGCACCGTCAGGACGTCGGGGTGCACGCGGGTGCGGGCGACCGGCCGCCCGACGGCGTGCACGACCCGCAGCCACCGGCGCACCAGCGGGGCGCGCCGGGGGTCGGTGCCGCCGTGCAGCGCCTGCCAGCGGTCGAGGTGCTCCTCGAAGCTCACGCCACCGAGGTCGCGACGCGCTGCCGGGCCCGGGCCAGCCGCTGGGTGCGGGCGGCCAGCACGCGGGCGTTGAGGCCGTTCGCCAACCACAGCAGCGGCACCGCCGGGCGGGCGAACAGGCCGTCGACCACCAGGCAGAGCGCGATGTCGGTGCCGCCCCTGGTCGTGGGGGTGAGGACGAAGGTGAGCTCCTCGGTGATGCCGGGCGCGGTCCGCACCCGCATCACCAGCCGCCTCTCGGGCTCCACCTCCAGGACGTCGACGGGGATGCCGAGCGCGGTCCACCGCGAGATGCCGACGAGGTGCTGCCCGACGGCCGCCGGACGGCTCGTCCCCCTGACCTTGCGCAAGAAGACGTCGAACTGCGGCCAGCGGTCCGGGTGGCCGAGCAGCTCCCACACCAGGGCCGGAGGCGCCGACGTGCGAACGCGGTGGACGAGCTTCATGCCGCCACCGTAAGGCGGCGGGCTACGCCAGCGCCCAGCGCACGGTCACCGACACGCTGACCTGCGACGTGCCCGGGTCGATCGGCACCGGGCTCAGGCCGGCCTGCGCAGTGCGCGCGAAGCCCATGTACCGCGGCAGGTCCTGCGGCGCCGGGGCCTTCTCGGTCACCAGCTGCACCTCGCCGAGCCGGCGGCCGGACAGCTCGGCGTAGCGCTGTGCCTTGGCCCTGGCGGCGGCGTAGGCCGCGTCGCGGGCCTTGGCGAGCAGGGCGACGTTGTCCTCCAGGGCGAAGCTCACGCCCTGCAGCACCACCGCGCTGCCGCCGGCGACGACGGCGTCGCTGATGGCCCGGCCGGCCTTGGCCAGGTCGCGCAGCTTGGCGGTCAGCGTCTCCGAGACCTGGTAGCCGTTGCGCCGGCCCTTGCGGTCGTAGGACGGCGAGACGTTCACGTTGGAGGTCTGCAGGTCGGCACCGGCGACGCCGGACTTCTTCAGCGCCCCCCGGACCCGGTTCTGCAGCGTGTTCGCGTCCTGCAGCGCGGTGCTGACGTCATCACGGCGCAGCGAGACGCCGAAGACCGACCTGAGGACGTCGGGGGTGCCGAAGACCTTGCCGAGGCCGTCCACCACCACCCCGCTGCTCGCGGACGGGGCATCGGCGGCAGCCGCCGGCTTCGTCGCCCGACCACCCCCGACGAAGAAGGCGCCGACGGCGACCAGGACGACGACCAGTACGACGGCAGCGGTGCGCTTCACGGGACCTCCACGAGGGTGCTTGGTGGAGGTAGGACGCACGCCGGCCGCGCGCGGTTCGGTCAGGTGGCGGCGGACAGCCCGAGCCGGGCCCAGATCTCGCGGGTCGCGGTGGACCGGTTGAGGGTGATGAAGTGCAGCCCCGGGGCGCCCTCGGCCAGCAGCCGGTCCGACAGCGCGGTGGCCACCTCGACCCCGATCTCGCGGACCGCCAGCGGGTCGTCGGCGACCTTGTGCAGCCGGTCGGCCAGGGGCTTCGGGAAGGCGGCGCCGGACAGGACCGCGAACCGCTCGATCTGCGCCACGTTCGTGACCGGCATGATGCCCGGGATGATCGGGACCTCGCAGCCGGCGGCCAGCACCCGGTCGCGCAGCCGCAGGTAGTCCTCGGCCCCGAAGAAGAACTGCGTGATGGCGAAGTCCGCCCCGGCCCGGCACTTGTCGACGAAGAAGGCCACGTCGCTGTCGAGGTCGGGTGAGCGCGGGTGCTTGTCCGGGAAGGCGGCGACGCCGACGCAGAAGTCCCCCATGCTCTTCACCAGCTCGACCAGCTGGGAGGTGTAGGCGAAGCCCTGCGGGTGCGGCACCCAGTGCGCCTGCGGGTCGCCGGGCGGGTCGCCGCGCAGCGCCAGCACGTTGCGGACACCGGCGGCGGCGTACTGGCCGATGATGTGCCGCAGCTCGGCCACCGAGTGGTTGACCGCGGTCAGGTGGCCCAGCGGGGTGAGCGTGGTCTCGGTCGCGATCCGCTCGGTCATGGCGACCGTGGTGGCCCGGGTGGAGCCGCCCGCGCCGTACGTCACCGAGACGTAGTGCGGCTGCAGCGACTCGAGCTCACGGATCGCCTGCCAGAGCTGGCGCTCGCCGTCCGGGGTCTTCGCCGGGAAGAACTCGAAGGAGAACAGGCGCTCACCGGTGGCGAGCATCTCCGAGATGGTGCGGCTGGACATGGCGCGAGGCTAGTCGGCGCGCAGCTCCCAGGTGGTCAGCAGGGAGACAACGACGTCCTGGCCGCCCTCCGCGACCTCGTACGACGCCACCCTGACGGCCACGCGGCCGACGTCCGCGTGCGGCACCTCGGCGTGCCGGCCCTCCGACAGGTGCACCAGCCCACCCAGCCGGCCGGCCGCCAGCGCGGCGTACTGCTCGGCCGCCCGCCGGGCCGCCGCGAACGCCCGCTCGCGGGCCTGCGCCCGCGGCCCGGAGTCGTCGCTGACCACCGGCTGCAGGCTCTGCAGCCGCACCGCGCGACCGCCGGCCTCCAGCGCCGCGGTCACCACCTCCCCGGCCGCGGCCAGGTCGGGCAGCTGGGCGGTCACCGTGGAGGTGGCGTGCGGGCGCCCCTCGCGCTGGTGGTCGTGGTCCCAGACCGGCTGCACCGCCAGCGCCTTGGCGGAGGCCGTGACGCCCAGCGCCGCGACCACCGCGGACTGCACCGCCCCGCACGCGCGCAGCGCCTCCGCCGGGGTGCTGCCCTCCACGTCGATGGTCAGCACCACCGCGACGACGTCCGGCACGGCCCGCGCCGTACCCGTGGCTGAGGTCGTGACCGTCCGCAGGTCCATCCCCTGAGACTAGGCTCCCGGCGCATGAGCGTCCTTGACCGTGGCGACCTGCGGACCCGCGTGCAAGGAGCTCTCGACGCCTTCGTCGCGGAGCGCGGATCGGTGCTGGAGACGATGGGCCCCGAGCTGGGTCCGCTCGTCGCGGCGCTCACCGACTTCCTGGCCGGCGGCAAGCGGCTGCGGCCGGCGTTCTGCTTCTGGGGGTTCCTGGGGGCCGGCGGCGCCGACGGCGACCAGCTGGTCGTCGCGGCCGCGTCGCTCGAGCTGTTCCAGGCCTGCGCGATCATCCACGACGACGTCATGGACGGCAGCGACACCCGGCGCGGCAAGCCGGCGGTGCACAAGCGGTTCGCCGCCCTGCACGGCGTCGAGGGCTGGAACGGCTCGCCCGACACCTTCGGCAACGGCGCCGCCATCCTGCTCGGCGACCTCTGCCTGGCCTGGTCCGACGAGATGCTCGTCAGCAGCGGCCTGCTCAGCCCGCCGGCCCGGCGGGTCTTCGACGGCATGCGGGCCGAGCTCATGGCCGGGCAGTACCTCGACCTGCTGGAGCAGGTCCGGGCCGACGGCACCCTCGCCTCCGCCCTCCGGGTGGCCCGCTACAAGGCGGCCAAGTACACGATCGTCGAGCCGCTGAACCTCGGCGCGACGATGGCCGGCGCCGGCGAGGACGTCCTGGCCGGCTACGCCGCCTACGGCTTCCCGCTGGGCGAGGCCTTCCAGCTCCGCGACGACGTGCTGGGCGTCTTCGGCGACCCGTCGGTGACCGGCAAGCCCGCCGGTGACGACCTGCGGGAGGGCAAGCGCACCGCCCTGGTCGCGCTCGCCCTGGAGCAGGCCACCCCGGCCCAGACCGAGCTGGTACGCCGGCACCTCGGCGACCCGGCGCTCGACCCGGCCGGCGTCGAGGCGCTGCGCGAGGTGCTGGTCGCGACCGGCGCCGTGGACCGGGTCGAGCAGCTCATCACGAGCCGCACCGACGAGGCGCTGACCGCGCTCGACGCGGCGCCGATGTCCGCGGACGCCCGCGAGGTGCTGCGTGAGCTGGCGGTCGCGGCCACCGCCCGGGCCGTCTGACGCCGTACGCTGGACAGACCATGACTGCTCCGACACTGGCCGCCAACGACCCCTGCCACTGCGGCAGCGGCCGCAAGTACAAGCGGTGCCACCGGATCGCCGACCTCGACCCGGCCCGGGCGGCCGCCGAGCAGGCCCGCAAGGACGAGGCCGCCCGGCTGGCCGAGGCGCACGTCACGCCGGGCAGGCTCAGCCCCCGCCGCGAGGTGCCCGAGCACATCGAGCGACCGCCGTACGCGCTCGACGCCAAGGGCCGGCCCGGCGTGCGCGAGAGCGGGGCGCCCAAGGACGCCGAGACGCTGGAGAAGATGCGGCGGGCCGGCAAGGCGGCCGCCGAGGTGCTGCAGGTAGTCGGCGCCGCGGTGCGGCCTGGCGTCACCACCGACGAGCTCGACGCGATCGCGCACGAGGAGTGCCTCAAGCGCGGCGGCTACCCGAGCCCGCTGGGCTACAACGGCTTCCCGAAGTCGCTGTGCACCAGCGTCAACGAGGTCATCTGCCACGGCATCCCGGACAGCACCGTCCTCAAGGACGGCGACATCGTCAACCTCGACGTGACCATCTACCTCGACGGCGTGCACGGCGACACCAACGCCACCTTCTTCGTCGGCGAGGTCGACGAGCAGTCCCGCAGGCTCGTCGAGGTGACCCGCGAGTGCCTCGACCTGGGCATCGCGGCGGTCAAGCCCGGCGCCCGGGTCCGCGACATCGGCAAGGCCATCCAGGCGCACGCCGAGGGCCAGGGCTACGGCGTGGTGCGGGCGTTCGTGGGGCACGGCATCGGCCGGGCGTTCCACAGCGACCCGCAGGTCTACCACTACGACAACCCGTCGGCCCGCACCGAGCTCGTGCCCGGGATGACGTTCACCATCGAGCCGATGATCACGATCGGCGACTGGCACCACGAGATGTGGGACGACGGCTGGACCGCGGTGACCAAGGACCGGTCCCGCACCGCCCAGTTCGAGCACACCCTCGTGGTCACCGAGACCGGCGCCGAGGTCCTGACCCGCGCCTGATAGCAAGGAGGGGTGCGCGCACCCGTCCTGCTCCTGGCCGCCGTTCTCACCCTGACCGGCTGCGCGACGTCGCCGTCCGACAGCGGACCCGAGCAGGTGCCGGAGTCGCAGAGCGCCGACCCCCGGGTCCTGCCGATCGGCACCACCGACCTGCCGCTGGTGCCGCGGACCTACTACACCCCGTTCGGATTCGTGCCGCCGCTCGCCCTCACGGTGCCGGCCGGCTGGCACAGCCCCCGCCGCGGTGACGACGCGTTCGAGCTGAGCCGGCCGGGCGTCACCGTGGTGTTCGACACCCCCCCTGACGCCACCTCGGCAGCCGCGCTCGCGGCGGTGCGGGCGGCCGTCAAGGGCGGCACCGTCACCCCGGTGCGTGGCACGGTCGCGGGCCGTCCGGCCACCGGCTTCGACATCCTCGGCGGCACCGGCACGCTGCTCACCAGCCCGGTCCGCACGGTCAGCGTCGCCGCCGCGCCGGGGCGGCGGGTCCGGGTGCTCGGCACCGACCTCGACGAGGTCCCGCTGCTGGTCGCCGTCGTCGTCCCCGACGCCAGCCGCTGGTCCCGGCTGCTGCCGCTCGCCCAGCAGCTGCTGGCCGGCGTCAGCCCCGGCTGACCGGCCGCGCGTACAGCGACGGTCCGGACGCCTGCCGCACGATGGTGGCCTTGGCCAGGTCCCGGCTGTAGTCGTCGGTGCGGCTGAGCGCCCCGTCCGCCAGCGCGAGCATGACCCGGCCCTTGTCGTCGAGCACCATGTCGTTGAAGTCCAGCAGGTTGCGGCCGGCCAGGCAGGTGGTGCCGCGGGTGCAGACCGGGCCGCGCTGGATCGGGTCGCCGGGCAGCGCGTCGTAGGTCTTCCAGGTCCGGCCGCCGTCGAAGGTGTAGGAGACGTAGAGGTTCCAGATCCCCTTGTAGGCCTTCACCCGCGGGTTGGTCGGGTCCGGCGCGGCGCTCGGGTCGCCCGCCGCCTTGGCGCCCAGGAAGGCCACCGCGGCCCGGCCCCGGTCACCGGCGACCGCGACCGGGAACCGGCTGGTGCGGATCCCGAGGTCCTTGCCCAGGGCCGCGGGGCGGGTCCAGGTCCGGCCCTTGTCGAAGCTCACCTGCGCGTGCACCCGGCCGGTGTCGCCGCCGGCGTCGTTGCTGCCGTAGGCGTAGTACACGGCGCCGTCCTGCCGGCCGATCCCGATCGACGGGTGCCCGGAGTCGCCGGTGGTGGAGCCGGGCAGCGGGTAGCTGGTCCAGCTGAAGGTGTTGTCCTTGCTCACGAACAGCCGCTGCCCCGTGCCGCAGCCGTCCGGCGGCAGGTACACGGTGCCGTCGCGGGGGTCGGTCTTGAGGTGTCCGAAGATGGCCCGGCAGTCGCCGCCGGCCAGCTCGTTGACGTACACCGGGGTGGCGGCCAGGAAGTTCAGGCCGCCGTCCAGCGAGACCGCGCAGCTCGCCGCGTACAGGTCGTTGGTGCAGTAGTACAGGTAGCTCGGGCCGATGAGCGGCGCCGGGTAGCGGCGGCCCTCCAGCGCCGGCTTGCCGGTGACGATCGACTGGTGGTCGAACGCCAGCCCGACCGAGCCGCCCATCGTGGAGTGCGTCCAGGTGCGGCCCTGGTCATCGGTGTAGGCCTGCAGCGAGCCGCCCTGCAGCTCGAGCTGGTTGGCGTAGGTCCGGTGCGTCACCGGGTCGGTCCACAGGATCGGGTCGGAGGTCTGCGCGCCGATGACCGGGTCGGTCACGTCGGTCCAGGTCGCCTTCTCGTTGCGGCCCAGGTCGAAGCCGTGCACCCGGAAGGTGGCCTTCTCCGCCATGTACATCACATCGCCGGTCCGCCGGTCGAAGCCGAGCGAGGGCTCCCCGGACGCGTCGCCCTTGGTCCGGTTGCCGCGCACGTCGAGCGGTGCCGCCGGCGCGTGGTACTGCCGGAACACCGGCGGCGACGCCGCGGTGGCGGCTCGCGAGCTGTCGAGCAGCAGGGGGCTCAGGACGAGCCCGAGGACGGGCAGGACGAGCAGGCGGGCGGGCTTCACGCGTCAGGTGTTCGCCGTCCGGACCCCGACTCCTTCTGACCGGGCCGGTGCACCACCCGCTCGGTAGGCTCAGGCGGTGCGTACCGTCACCGGCCCGACCGACCGCGTGGTCGTCGTCGGGGCGGGCCTCGGCGGGCTCAGCGCGGCGCTCCGGCTGGCCGGAGCCGGCCGCGAGGTCACGGTGCTTGAGCGCGAGCAGGTACCGGGCGGGCGCGCCGGCGTGCTGGCGGACAGCGGCTACGCGTTCGACACCGGCCCGACGGTCCTCACCATGCCCGACCTCATCGCCGACGCGCTGGACTGCGTCGGCGAGCGGCTGGAGGACTGGCTCGAGCTGTCCCCCGTCGACCCGCTCTACCGGGCGTTCTTCCCCGACGGCTCCACCCTGGACGTCCTCGCCGACACCGGCGCGATGGCCGAGGAGGTGCGCCGGGTCTGCGGCCCCGACGAGGCCGCCGGCTATGAGCGGTACGTCGCGTTCGTCTCGCGCCTCTACCGGTACGAGATGCAGGACTTCATCGACCGCAACATCGACTCGCCGCTCGACCTGCTCACCCCCAACCTGGCCCGGCTCGCCGGCGTCGGCGCGTTCCGGCGGCTCGCGCCCAAGGTGGCGTCGTACCTGAAGGACCCGCGCACGCAGCGGGTGCTGTCGTTCCAGTCCATGTACGCCGGCCTGTCGCCCTACGACGCGCTCGCGATCTACGCCGTCATCGCCTACATGGACTCGGTCGCCGGCGTCTACTTCCCGAAGGGCGGCATGCACGCCGTCCCGCGCGCGCTGGCCGGCGCGGCCGAGAAGCACGGGGTGCACTTCCGGTACGGCGAGACCGTCACCCGCGTCCTCGTCGAGCACGGCCGGGCGGTCGGCGTCGAGACGGCGGACGGCGAGCGGATCGCGGCGGACGTGGTCGTGCTCAACCCCGACCTGCCGGTCGCCTACCGCGACCTGCTGCCGCCGGCGGCCACCCCGCGGCGGGTGAAGCAGCTGCGCTACTCCCCCTCCTGCTTCCTGCTGCTCGCCGGCTCGAGCGCCACCTACAGCAAGACCGCGCACCACAACATCCACTTCGGCAAGGCCTGGCGCTCGGTCTTCGACGACCTGCTCGACCGCCGGCAGCTGATGACCGACCCGGCGCTGCTGGTCACCAACCCGACCCGCTCCGACCCGTCGCTGGCACCGGCCGGCAAGCAGAGCTACTACGTGCTCGCACCGACGCCGAACCTCGACGCGGACATCGACTGGGACGTCGTCGGGCCGCGCTACCGCGACGAGCTGGTGGCCCGCCTGGAGGCCAGCGGCTACGTCGGCTTCGGCGCCGCGATCGAGGTCGAGCACGTCACCACCCCCGCCGACTGGCAGCGCCGCGGCCTGGAGCGGGGGGCGCCGTTCGCCAGCGCCCACTCGTTCTTCCAGACCGGCCCGTTCCGGCCCTCCAACCTGGCGCCGCACGTCGAGGGCGTGGTCTTCACCGGCTCCGGCACCCAGCCCGGTGTGGGCGTCCCGATGGTGCTGCTCAGCGGCCGGCTCGCCGCCGAGCGGGTGCTGGGCCCGGACCGCGCGTACCGCTCCCGGGCGATCGCGTGAAGCTCCCCGCGGCCCTGCACACCGGGGTCCCCCGCCACCTGCTGCTCGGCGGGCTGCTCGGCACCCTGCTGCTGGCCTTCGGCGGCGTCGGCTCGGGCGCGGTCCCCAACGCCAAGGACGCCATCGCCGAGACGCTGCACCTGTCCTGGATGCGCGACAACGGCCCGGTGCAGGCGCTCTGCACGGCCCTGGTGTTCGTCGGCATGGTGCTGCTCGTCTGGTGCTGGTGGCAGCTGCGGGCGCTGCTGCCCCAGCTGACGCCGCGTGCGGTGCTGCTCGTCGCCGGCGTCTGGGTGCTGCCGCTGCTGGTCGCCCCGCCGCTGTTCAGCCGGGACGTGTACGCCTACGCCGGCCAGGGCAACCTGGTGGCCCACGACATCGACCCGTACACCTACGGTCCCGGGGCGATCACCGGCAAGTTCGTGCTGCGCGTCGACAACGTGTGGCGCTTCAGCCCGGCGCCGTACGGCCCGGTCTGGCTGTGGCTGTCGGGCCTGGTGGTGCGGCTCGTCGGCGACCACGTGGTGGGGGCGGTCATCCTGCTGCGGCTGCTGGCGGTCGCCGGCCTGCTGCTGGTCGCCTGGGCGCTGCCCCGGCTGGCCCGGGCCCACGGCGTCGCGCCGCAGCGCGCCCTCTGGCTGGGCCTGGCCAACCCGTTCGTGCTGCTGCACGGCGTGGCGGGGGCGCACAACGACGCCGTGATGGTCGGCCTGCTCGTCTGCGGCCTGGCGGTCGTGGGGCGCACCCCGACCACCCGGCGGCTGATCGCCGCGAGCGTCCTCATCACCGTCGCCGCGCTGGTGAAGCTGCCGGCGGCCGCGGCGCTCGGCTTCCTGCCGATGCTGCTGCCGGGCTGGGGCGCCCGGTTCCGGGCCGGCGCGGTGGTGCTCGCGACGGCGGCGGTCACCGCCGCGTCGCTGACGCTGGCCACCGGCCTGGGCTGGGGCTGGCTGCACACCCTCGACGCCGGCAGCGCCCGGCTCTCGATCTTCTCGCCGGTGACCGGCTTCGGCGTGCTGGTGGGCAACACCCTGACGTTCCTCGGGCTGGTCGAGACGCCGGCGCTGGTGCTGCGCCTGGTCCTGGCCGCGGGCCTGGTGCTGGCCGGCGTGCTGGCGCTCGGGCTGCTGCTGCGCGCCCACCGGGTCGGTCCGATGCGGGCCCTCGGCCTGACCCTGGTGGCGGTGGTCGCCCTGGCCCCGATCGTGCAGCCCTGGTACCTGCTGTGGGGCCTGGTGCTGCTGGCGGCGGTGATCGGCGAACGCGCCGTGCTCGCCCTCGGCGCGCTGTCGGTCGCGCTCTGCCTGGCGCTGATGCCCAGCGGTCGGAGCCTGATCCGACCACCCCTGTACGGCGCCCCGGTGGTGGCCGCGGTCGCCCTCGCGGTCTTCGAGGTGCGCCGGTCGGCCCGGAAGGTCCTCGCGGAGGCGGACGAGCCGGCGCGCGAGAGCGTGCCCGCGTGAGCGGACGCGAGCTCGACGCGGCCGGCATCACCGACCCGCGACTGCGCGCCTCCTACGACGCCTGCCGGCGGCTCAACGCCCGCCACGGCAGGACCTACTACCTCGCCACCCTGCTGCTGCCGGCCTGGAAGCGGCCCTACGTGCACGCCCTGTACGGCTTCGCCCGCTACGCCGACGAGATCGTCGACGACCTCGACTCCGAGCTCACCCCGGAGCAGAAGGGCGACTGGCTGCTGGGCTGGGGCGAGCAGTTCGCCGCCGACGTCGCGGCCGGGCGCTCCACGCACCCGATCAGCCGGGCGGTCGTCGACACGGTGCGGCGCTGGGAGGTGCCGATGTCCTACGTCGAGGCGTTCCTGCGCTCGATGTACATGGACCTGACGGTGACGTCGTACAAGAGCTTCGACGAGCTGACCGAGTACATGTACGGCTCGGCCGCCGTCATCGGGCTGGAGATGCTGCCGGTGCTGGAGCCGGTGGTGCCGCGCGAGGTGGCGGCGCCGTACGCGGTGGACCTCGCGATGGCCTTCCAGCTGACCAACTTCGTGCGGGACGTCGGTGAGGACCTGAGGCGCGGCCGGGTCTACCTGCCGGCCGAGGACCTGGACGCCTTCGGGGTCACGCCCGAGCAGCTCGGGCACGGCGTCGTGGACGGCCGCGTCCGCCGGCTGCTGGCCTTCGAGGTCGCCCGGGCCCGCGAGCTGTACCGCTCGGCGGCGCAGGGCGTCCGGCTGCTGCACCCGAGCTCGCGGCCCTGCGTCGAGACCGCCCTCACGCTGTACGGCGGGATCCTGGACGCGGTGGAGGCGGCGGACTACCAGGTGCTGCGGCAGCGGGTCGGGGTCGGCCGGGCCCGGCGCCTGGCCGTCGCCGGGCCCGCGCTGCTGCGCGCCCGGCGGTTTCGAGACGCCGCGCAGCGGTGACGCCTAGGTGGTGACCAGCTCAGACAGCCCCGGACCGGACCCCGCCGTGACCCCCGGCCTCGAACCCGGAGGCGGCGTGCCGCCGGGCGAGACGCCACCGGAGAGCGACTCGATGTCCGGTGCCGCCGGCTCGGTGGAGCGGCACGAGCCGAACATGGGGCCGGTCAGCGGCAACCGCACGCCGATGGTCATCACCCTGGTGCTGCTGGCCGTCATCGTGCTGCTCTGCGCCGGCTTCATCGTGGCGAGCCTGATCGGGAGCTGACCCGCCGCCCCCAGAACACCCACCAGCTCAGCGTCTGGACCACCAGCGCGAAGCCGAACAGCAGGTCCTCGAACGGCGCGTAGGCGATCCGGCCGGAGCCCAGGAACGGCGGCCGCTCCCCCGCGACCGAGCCGGCGCCCGCGACCGCGTGGTCGGCGTAGAAGACCACGCCCCGGCCGGTGAGCACGCCGTTGGTGAGCAGTTGGAAGCCCAGGACGATGGCGTAGGCCACCCAGAACGCCTTGCGGAGCAGCAACCGGGTGCGCAGGACGAGCAGGTCCAGGACGACCGTCGCCGCCACCCCCAGCAGCGCCGCCGTCGTGTAGGTCACAGCCGCCAGCCGCGGACCCGGCGGACCGCCTCGAGGGCCAGCACCGAGCAGGTCGGGATGACGAGGAAGAACAGCAGCTCCTCGAGCGGCAGGTCGCCGAACGACACCCCGACCAGCTGGCCCCGGTCGTAGCCCCAGTGCCCGGCCCGGATCGCCAGCAGGTCCCAGGTGAGGAACACCACGAGCACCGGCAGCAGGGTCAGCAGCAGCCGGCGCCACTGCCGGTAGACCCGGACGCCGAGGACCAGCTCGAGCGGCAGCGTGCCGAGCACGCACGCCCCGAGCACCAGCAGGTAGGTCACAGCCGGGCCCGGAAGGCGGCCGCGGCGGCGCGCGGGTCGGCGGCCGCGGTGAGGGCGCGGACCACTACGACCCGGGTCGCGCCGGCGGCCAGCACCTGGTCGAGGTTGTCCAGGTCGATGCCGCCGATGGCGAACCACGGCCGGTCGGTGGCCAGCCCGGCGGCGTGCCGGGTGAGGTCCAGGCCCGGTGCCGGCCGGCCCGGCTTGGTCGGGGTGGGCCAGGTCGGCCCGACGCAGAAGTAGTCGACGCCGTCCTCGACGGCGGCGGCCTCGACCTGCCCGACGTCGTGCGTGGAGCGCCCGATCAGCACATCCGGCCCGAGCAGCGCCCGGGCGGCCGGCACCGGCAGGTCGTCCTGGCCGAGGTGCAGCAC
>JAOPVD010000057.1 GCA_025966295.1 Frankiales bacterium
TGGGCGGCGGCGAGGGCGTCGGCGGAGACCCCCAGCGGCTGCGGGGTGCCGAGGCAGCGGTCGCAGCGGCCGCACGCGGTGGCCGCCGGGTCGTCGAGCTGGTGGCGCAAAAACTCCATCCGGCAGCCCGCGGTGGCGACGTAGTCGCGCATCGCCTGCTGCTCGGCGGCCCGGTCGGCGGCGACCTGCGCGTACCGCTCGGCGTCGTACGCCCACGGCTGCCCGGTCGCGGTCCAGCCGCCCCGCACCCGGCGCACCGCGCCGTCGACGTCGAGCACCTTGAGCATCGTCTCCAGCCGGGTACGGCGTAGCTCGACGCGGGGCTCCAGGGCAGCGGTGGACAGCACCACCCCGGACAGCGCGGCCAGGACGGTGCGGACCTGGTCCTCGGCCGGGAAGCCCAGCGAGGCGAAGTAGGCCCAGATCGCCTCGTCCTCCCGGCCGGGGAGCAGGACCACCTCGGCGCGCTCGACGCCGCGGCCGGCGCGGCCGACCTGCTGGTAGTAGGCGATCGGCGAGGCCGGGGCGCCCAGGTGCACGACGAAGCCGAGGTCGGGCTTGTCGAAGCCCATCCCCAGCGCGCTGGTCGCGACCAGCGCCTTCACGCGGTTGCCGAGCAGGTCGTCCTCGGCCTGCCGGCGCTCGGCGTCGTCGCTCTTGCCGGAGTAGGCGGTGGCTGTGACGCCGCGCGAGCGCAGGAACGCCGCGACCTCCTCGGTGGCGGCCACGGTGAGCGTGTAGACGATGCCGGAGCCGGGCAGCCGGTCCATCGCGTCGGCCAGCCAGGCGAGCCGGTGCGCGGCGTCCGGCAGGGTGGCCACCGACAGGTGCAGCGACGTGCGCTCCAGCTCGCCGCGCAGCACCAGGGTCTGGTCGCCGAGCTGCGAGGCCACGTCGGTGACCACCCGTGCGTTCGCCGTCGCGGTCGTGGCCAGCACCGGCACGCCGTCGGGCAGCTCGGTGAGCAGCGTCCGGATCCGCCGGTAGTCGGGCCGGAAGTCGTGCCCCCAGTCGCTGATGCAGTGCGCCTCGTCGATGACGACGAGGCCGGCGGTGGCGGCCAGCTGGGGCAGCACCTCGTCGCGGAAGCCCGGGTTGTTGAGCCGCTCGGGGCTCACCAGCAGGACGTCGGCGTGGCCGGCGGCGATCTCGCCGTACACCTGCTGCCACTGCTCGATGTTGCTGGAGTTGACCGTGACGGCGCTGATGCCGGCCCGCTGGGCGGCGGCCACCTGGTTGCGCATCAGCGCCAGCAGCGGGCTGACGATGACCGTGGGCCCGGCGCCGCGGGCCCGCAGCAGGGCGGTCGCGACGAAGTAGACCGCCGACTTGCCCCAGCCGGTGCGCTGCACCACCAGCGCCCGGCGGCCGTCCTCGACGAGCGCCGAGATGGCGGTCCACTGGTCCTCCCGCAGGACCGCCTCGGGTCCCGCCAGCGACCGTAGGACCCGCTCGGCCTCGTCGCGCAGCTGCGTCATCCCTGTGACGCTAGGCGAGAGGTGCGTCAGGCCGGCAGGTCGTCCACCACGGCGTCCGGGTCGGCCCAGCGTCGGGCGCGCTGCTCCTGGACCAGCTGCTGACGCAGGTTGAAGCGGGCCGCCCGGTGCGTGTCCAGATCGGCCAGCAGGACCCGGCGCCGGCGGCCGTCCTCGCCCAGGTGCGACGGGAGCCGGCCCGACTCCAGCAGCCGGATCACCGCGGTCGGCGACATCCCGAGCTCGACCGACGCCTCCTCGATGCTGACGTCGTCAACGCCGTCCCCCGCATGCAGTTCCATGGCGGCATCTTCGCACTCCCACAGCGAGGTTTCCTCGTGCTTGGCAATCTTGGCGGGCCATCCGGAGTTATGGTCAGCGACGTGGTGACGGGGGCGGAGTACGACGCAGCGGTGGCCGACCTGCGCGGGCAGCTCGCCGCGCTGCCCGCCGGCGCACCCGTGCGCCTGGGCAAGAAGACCTCGAACCTGTTCCGGACCCGCACCGGCGACGCGCAGCGGTTGGACGTCAGCGCCTTCTCCGGGGTGCTGTCGGTGGCCGACGGGGTGGCCGAGGTCCTCGGCATGACGACGTACGAGGACCTGGTCGACGCGACCCTGCCGTCCGGGCAGATGCCGCTCGTGGTGCCGCAGCTGAAGACCATCACGCTGGGCGGGGCGGTGACCGGGCTGGGCATCGAGAGCTCGAGCTTCCGCAACGGGACCCCGCACGAGTCGGTGCTGGAGATGGACGTCCTCACCGGCGACGGCCGGATCGTGACCTGCAGCCGGACGGAGAACGCCGACCTGTTCTACGGCTTCCCCAACTCCTACGGCACGCTGGGCTACGCGCTGCGGCTGCGGATCGAGCTGGAGCCGACCCACCCCTACGTCCACCTGCGGCACGTCCGGTGCGGGTCGGTGGCGGCGGCGGTCGAGCTGATGCGGCAGCCGGAGGCCGACTTCGTCGACGGCACCTGGTTCTCGCCGACCGAGGTCTACGTGACGCTCGGCTCGTGGGCCGACACCGCCCCGTCGCTGTCGGACTACACCGGGATGGCGATCTACTACCGGTCGATCCAGACCAAGGCCGAGGACTGGCTGACCGTGCGCGACTACCTGTGGCGCTGGGACACCGACTGGTTCTGGTGCAGCCGGGCCTTCGGCGTGCAGAACCCGGCGGTACGGCGCTGGGTCCCGCGCCGGTACCTGCGCTCCGACGTGTGGTGGAAGCTGGTCGCGTTCGAGCGCAGGCACCGCTGGAAGACCCGCCTCGACCGGCGCCGCGGGCTGCCGGAGCGCGAGGAGGTGGTCCAGGACGTCGAGGTCCCGATCGACCGGCTCGTGGAGTTCATGGACGTGTTCGCCCGCGAGGTCCCGATCGAGCCGGTGTGGTCCTGCCCGCTGCAGCAGCGGTCTGCCGACGACGTCTGGGAGCTCTACCGGCTGGACCCGGCGGTCCGCTACGTCAACGTCGGCTTCTGGTCGTCGGTGCCGCTCGAACCGGGGGAGCCGGACGGCACCCACAACCGCCTGATCGAGCGGCTCGTCGACGACCTGGGCGGCCGCAAGTCGCTCTACAGCACCAGCTACTACGAACGCGAGCACTTCTGGCGGCTCTACAACGGGCCGGCCTACGAGGTGCTGAAGAAGAGCTACGACCCGCAAGGCCGCCTGCTGGACCTGTACGCCAAGTGCGTCGAAAGCCGCTAGGGAGACCGCCATGCCACGCCTGCCCGTCGCTGATGCCCTTGCCTCGGTGCTGCCCACCCAGACGCGGGTGGAGGCCTACGACGGCTCCGCAGCGGGGCCCGCGGAGGCCGCCGTCGTGCTGAAGGTGCAGTCGCCCAAGGCCCTGTCGCACCTGGTGTCGGCGCCGGGGGAGCTCGGCATGGCGCGGGCCTACGTCTCCGGCGAGCTCGACGTGGAGGCCACCGACCACTACACGCTGCTGCGCGCGATGACCCGCACCAAGATGGGCGACCTGAGCTGGTCGGAGCGCCTGCAGGTGCTGCGGTCGCTCGGCCGCGAGGCGGTGCACTGGGTCGAGCCGCCGCCGCAGGAGGTCGGCGCCAAGCGCTACCTGGCCGGCCTGCGCCGGCACAGCAGGCGCCGGGACGCCGTGGCGATCGCGCACCACTACGACGTCTCCAACACCTTCTACGAGTGGGTCCTCGGCCCGTCGATGGCCTACACCTGCGCCGTCTACCCGACCGCGGAGGCGACCCTGGAGCAGGCGCAGACCGCCAAGTTCGACCTGGTCTGCCGCAAGCTCGGGCTGCAGCCCGGCATGCGGCTGCTGGACGTCGGC
Organism: Frankiales bacterium; assembly: GCA_025966295.1. Classification (GTDB taxonomy): domain Bacteria; phylum Actinomycetota; class Actinomycetes; order Mycobacteriales; family SCTD01; genus RYN-111. The sequence continues at coordinate 3,786 of JAOPVD010000057.1, forward strand.
TGTGGCTGGGGCGGCATGGCGATGCACGCGGCCGAGCACTACGGCGTCGAGGTGGTGGCGGCCACCCTGTCGCGGCAGCAGGCCGAGTGGGGGCGCAAGGCGGCGGCCGACCGCGGCCTGTCCGACCTGGTCGACATCCGCTTCTCGGACTACCGCGACGTGCAGGACACCGGCTTCGACGCCGTCAGCTCCATCGGCCTGACCGAGCACATCGGCATCGCCCAGCTGTCGTCGTACGCGCAGCTCCTGGCCGACAAGCTGCTGCCCCAGGGGCGGCTGCTCAACCACTGCATCACCCGCCCCGACGCCCACTCCGCGCCGATCAGCAAGCGCGGCTTCATCCCGCGCTACGTGTTCCCGGACGGGGAGCTGCCCGCGGTCGGGCGGATCGTCGACGAGCTGCAGCGCGCCGGCCTGGAGGTGCGGCACGAGGAGAACCTGCGGGAGCACTACGCCCGGACGCTCCAGGGCTGGTGCGACAACCTTGACGCCCACTGGGACGAGGCGGTCGCCGAGGTCGGCCCCGGCACGGCCCGGGTCTGGGCGCTCTACCTGGCCGGCAGCCGGATCGGCTTCGAGCAGAACATGATCCAGCTCCACCAGGTGCTCGCCGTGAAGACCACGGACGGGGCGTCCGGCATGCCACTGCGCCCGGACTGGGGCACCTGAGTCGTCAGTTGGCCCAGCTGCTGAACGGCACGTTCCAGTCCGACATGCCCGGGTCGGAGAGCTTCGGGGGCACCGTGGCGTTCTTGACGTCCACGACGTCGCCCCGTTTGACCAGGTCGAAGAACCAGGCGGCGTCGGCCGGCGCGACGTTGACGCAGCCATGGCTGACGTTGCGGACCCCCTGGTCGCGCACCGACCAGCCGGCCGAGTGCACGAACTCGCCGCTGTAGGAGATGCGGACGCTGTTGGGCACCTTCAGGTAGTACCCGTGCGGGCTGTTGCGGGGGATGCCGACGGTGGACGAGTCCATGGTCTTGAGCTTCACCCGCTCCAGCACCAGGTGCACGCCGCCCTTGGTGGGGAACTCCGCCCGGCCGGTCGAGACCTTGAGGGTCCGCAGCAGCACACCGTCGCGCACCACCGTCATGACCTTCTTGTCGACGTCGACGGTGGCGATCACGGCCGAGCCGATGGCGTAGGTGGTCGTCAGGACGCCCTGGGCCCAGACGTCCTCGGACAGCCGGAGCCGGGTGAAGTCGACCGTCGCGGTGATCGAGGTGCCCTTGGTCCAGTAGCTGGGACCGCGGTAGTGCAGCTCGGTCGGTGACATCCAGCGCCAGGCACCGGCCACGGCCGGCGTCGCCGTCACCGTCATCCGGCTGACCACGGCGGCCCGGTCGCCGGCGCTCGTGACAGGGCGGGTCAGGGTGACGATCAGGGGCTGGCCGACCCCGACCACCTTGCCGTCGCCGGGGCTCAGCACCGCCCGCAGGGTCTTGGCAGCGGGGGTGGTGCGCTGGGCCAGGACCACCGAGCGGGCCTTGCCGGCCTGGTCCACGACGGTGGCCTTCAGGCGGTAGGTCGCGCCCGGGAGCAGGCTGGCCGACGACTGCCACGAGGCGCCGGTGAACGCGCCCGCGAGCGGGTGGCCGTCGGGGTCGGTGGCCGTGACGCCGCGCAGCGTGCCGTCGACCACCGAGAGCGACAGCGGCAGCTGCCAGGGCACCTTCCCTGCGCGCAGCCCGGCCGGTACGACGACCGGGTCCGGCACCGGGGTGCGCTCGCCGGCCTGGACGGCGGTGGACGCCGAGCTGTGGCTGACGGCCCAGCCCACCCCGCTGCCGACGGCCACGGCGGCGACGAGCAGGCCGGCCAGGAGGCGCGGCCGCAGGGCGCGGGGGGAGCCCTCGGGGAGGGTGGTCGTCATCGGGAGCCTCTCGCAACGCCGGTGGGTCAGTGGACCGGCGAGATCGCCGTCATCCTCCCTTACGACGCCGCCGCGCGGTGAACAGTTGCGTGCCCGGTCCATCACCTGGCGGTGACGACTTCGTCACCCTCGGCTGCCCTGCGCGGCGGGCTTCCGGTGGGATCAGCCACGCCGGAGACGGCCCGGGCGACGGCGGGCGGCCGTCGTGCGCGAGGATGGTGCCGCACACACAACTGGGGAGCAGCATGAGCGAGTGGGGTCGGGTCACCGACGACGGCACGGTTTACGTCAAGACCGCCGAAGGCGAGCGCGCCGTCGGGTCCTGGCACGCCGGTACGCCGGAGCAGGGGCTCGCGCACTTCGTGCGCCGGTACGAGCAGCTCGCCACCGAGGTGACCCTGCTGGAGCAGCGCCTGCGCAGCGGCGCCGGCGACCCACGCCAGGTGGCCACCAGCGCGCAGCGGGTCAAGGACGGCCTGCCGACCGCCGCGGCCGTCGGCGACCTGGAGGCGCTCGGCCGGCGGGTCGACGCGCTGCTGGAGAAGACCGAGGCGGCCGTCGAGGAGCACAAGGCCGCCCGGGCCGTGGCCAAGGAGGAGGCGGTCGCGAAGCTGACCGCCCTTGCCGAGGAAGCCGAGAAGCTCGCGGTCAGCTCGTCCTGGAAGGACGCCGGCGAGCGCCTGCGCACCCTGGGCCAGGACTGGAAGCGCATCACCGGGGTCGACAAGAAGACCGCCGACGCGCTGTGGGAACGGGTCGGGGCCAGCCGGGCCCGCTTCGCCGAGCGCCGGACCGCGCACTTCGGGGCGCTGGAGCAGCAGCGCACCGTCTCGCAGGAGCGTAAGGAGAAGCTGGTCAAGGAGGCCGAGAAGCTCTCGAGCTCCACCGACTGGAAGGCCACCGCCGACCACTACAAGCAGCTGATGGGCGATTGGAAGGCCGCCGGCCGCGCGCCGCGCGAGGTCGAGGACAGCCTGTGGGCCGCCTTCAAGGGCGCGCAGGACGTGTTCTTCCAGGCCCGCAGCGCCTCGTTCGCCGAGAAGGACGAGGAGTTCCGCGGCAACCAGAAGCTCAAGGAGGAGCTCCTGCTCGAGGCGGAGGCGCTCGAGGCGCCGGGTGGCAAGGCCCGCCTGCGGCAGCTGCAGGAGAAGTGGGATGCCATTGGCAAGGTGCCGCGCGACGTCATGAAGTCGCTCGAGGACCGGTTCGCCAAGGTCGAGGAGAAGTTCCGGTCCTCGGCCGACACCTCGCACGTGCGCACGACCGAGTCGCCGTTCGTGGTGCGCCTGAAGGAGAAGGTCGCCGACCTCGAGGGCAAGCTCGCCAAGGCGCAGGCCGACGGGCGCCCGACCGGCGACATCGAGGCCCAGCTGGAGACCCAGCGCAAGTGGCTGGAGCAGGCCGGCGTCACGGTCGCGCCGCCGGCCCCGGCGCCGGAGGCCGAGCCGGCGGCGCCGGCGAAGAAGCCCACCACCGCCTGGGTCCGCGCCGAGGACTGACCCCGTGGGCTACCTCAGGTGCTGCTTGAGGAAGTCGACGGTGCGCTGCCAGGCCAGCGTGGCGTCCTGCTCGGAGTAGGTGCCGAGCAGGTTCTCGTCGTTGTGGAAGGCGTGCGCGGCGTCGTAGTAGTGGAACTCCACCGGCGCGCCGGACTCCTCGCGGATCTTGCTCTCCAGCGCCTTGGCCTGCTCCACCGGGTAGAAGTCGTCGTTGTTGCCGTAGTGGCCCTGCACCGCGGCCGACAGGTTGCGAAAGTCGCTCTGCTGCGCGGCCGGCCCGACGCCGTAGAACGCCACCGCCGCCCCGATCTTGTCGCCCTGCTGCACCGCGAGCTGCAGCACGAAGCCGCCGCCCATGCAGAAGCCGACGGCGCCGACCTTCGACGACGTCACCGCCTCGTGGCCGAGCAGGAACTCGACCGCGCCGGCCAGGTCACGGGCGGCCCGGTCCTCCGGCAGCTCCGACATCAGCCGGCCGGCCTCCTCGGCGTCGTGGGTGGTCTTGCCGCCGTACAGGTCAGGGGCGAGCGCGACGAAGCCCTCGGCCGCCAGGCGGTCGACGATGTCGGCGATGTGGTCGGTGAGCCCCCACCACTCCTGGATGACGATCACCCCCGGCCCCTTGCCGCTCTCGGGCAGGGCCAGGTAGCCGTGCGCGGTGCTGCCGTTGCTCGGGAAGCTGACGTTCTGGCGGGGGTTCTCGGTCACAGGGAGAGCGCCTCTCGGGAGGGGGAGTTGGTCCGCCTCTTCCTACACCGGGGCGAGGGCGTGCGCGTTCCCGAGGTCGTCCAGCAGCGCGCGCGGCCCGCGCCGCAGGTACCACTCGAGCTCGTAGGTCTCGGTGAACCGGTCGCCCAGCATGACCTCGTCGATCTGGCTGGCGTGCGCCAGCAGCGCGGCCCGCTTCACCGCCAGCTCGCGCGGCGTCGCGGCCACGGCGACGCTGATCTCGGCGGTCACCCGGCCGTAGCTCCGGTTGCCGCCGGCGCCGTCGAGCACGTGCTCGCCGGCGAAGTGCAGGTGCTCGCGGTCCACCGTGGCGTCGTACGACGTGACCCCGGCCAGTCCGGCGGCGTGCCGGGCGAGCAGGTGCACCGCGATGTGGTCGGGGTGGCCGTAGATGCCGTCGGCGTCGTAGCCGACGATCGCCTCCGCCCGCTCGCTCTCCACCAGGGCGGCGAGCGTCCGGGCCAGGGCCGGCAGGTCGGCCCGGATGAGCGCCCGCGGGTGCTGGCCCGACTCCCAGCCCGGCAGACCGGAGTCGCGCCGGCCGAGCAGCACCAGGCGGGCGACGCCGAGCAGCTCGGCGGCCCGCTCCAGCTCGGCCTTGCGGACCTGGCCGATCGGCCGGCCCAGCAGCGGGACGCGCGGCGTGCCGAGCTCGCCGGCGGTGGCGGTGACGAGGACGACCCGGGCGCCGTGGTCGGCCAGCCGGCGCACGGTGGCGCCGGTGAACACCGCCTCGTCGTCGGGGTGGGTGTGCACCACGACCACGGTGCGGCCGGTCAGGTCCTGGGGGGTGGGAGCCGAGGAGTCGAGCAACAGCGACATCGGGGTTCTCTCAGGGCGGGCGCTCCGGGCGGAGCGGGCTGCGGTCGGGACGAGGCGTCAGCGACAGCAGCGACAGGCGCAGCTCAGCACGACGAAGGCGTGCTGGCGGGGCGCGGTCATGGCGAGCAGTCTGCCAGAAGTCAGCTCTCGCCGTCCCGGCTTTTGCGTCAGGAGGGCTGGGGCGGGCGGGCCAGCAGGTCGGTGGCGGCCCGGCCGGCGGTGCGGGCCCGGCGCTCGTAGCCGGTCAGCGGCCGGCCGCCGCGCGCCACGACCTCGGTGTCCCAGCCCTCCAGCACCGCCAGGGCGTGCTCGACATAGGCCGGCCAGTCGGTCGCCAGGTGCAGGCACCCGCCGGGCGCCAGCCGGGAGGCCACCAGCGCCGCGAACGACGGTCGCAGCAGCCGGCGCTTGGCGTGCCGGGCCTTGGGCCACGGGTCCGGGAAGAACACCCGCACCTCCCGCAGGCTGCCCGCCGGCAGCGCCTGCAGCAGCGGTACGGCGTCGCCGTCGACGACCCGCACGTTGCTGAGCCCGGCCGCCTCGATCCGCCGGAGCAGCGCGGCCACGCCGGCCGGGTGCACGTCGACGGCCAGCAGGTCCACCTCGGGCTGGGCGGCCGCCATGAGGGCGGTGGCCTCGCCCATCCCGAAGCCGATCTCCAGCACCAGGGGACGGCCGGTGACGAGCCCGTCGTACGGCGGGTCGATGCCGTAGCGCGGCCACAGCCGGCCCCGGGCGGCCACCGAGGTGGGGCCGGTGCGGCCCCGCCGGACCTTGAAGCTCTGGATCTCGTCGCCGCTCTGCACAGCGACATTCAACCGGGAACGCCGAAGAGCCGCCGTGCGGGACGGCGGCTCTTCGGCGGTGCTGCTCGGTGGCTAGGCGACGTACTCGCGCAGGCCGTCGGCGCGGCCCTCGAGGCGGAGCTCGGCCAGGGTGTCGCGCTCGATCTGGCGGATCCGCTCGCGGGTCAGGCCGAGGTGGCGGCCGACCTCGTCGAGGGTGCGCGGCCGGCCGTCGTCGAGGCCGAAGCGCATCCGGACGACGATGGCCGAGCGCTCCGGCAGCGAGCCGAGGACCTCGGACAGCTGCGACTGCAGCATCTGGGTCTCGACCGCGGCGACCGGGTCGACCGACTCGGAGTCGGTGATGAAGTCGCCGAGGGTGGCCTCGTCGTCACCGACGGGGCTCTGCAGGGAGAGGGTGTCGCGCCCGAAGGCGATGATCTCCTCGACCTTGGCGGCGGTCATCTCGAGCGGCAGGCCGATCTCCTCGGAGGAGGGGTCGCGGCCGAGCGACTGGGTCAGCTCGCGGCGCACCCGGGTCACCTTGGTGATGAGCTCGGCCATGTGCACCGGCACCCGGATGGTGCGGCCCTGGTCGGCCAGCGCGCGCTGCAGCGCCTGGCGGATCCACCAGGTGGCGTAGGTCGAGAACTTGTAGCCCTTGGCGTAGTCGAACTTCTCGACCGCGCGGACCAGGCCGAGGTTGCCCTCCTGGACCAGGTCCAGCAGGTCCAGGCCACGGCCCTGGTAGCGCTTGGCCAGCGACACCACGAGGCGCAGGTTGGCCTCGAGCAGGTGCCGCTTGGCCCGCTCACCGTCGCGGACGATGAAGACGAAGTCGCGCTTCATGGTCGGGGTGAGCTTGAGGCCCTCGTCGGCGTTCATCCGCAGCTTCTCGGCGGCGAACAGCCCGGCCTCGATGCGCTTGGCGAGCTCCACCTCCTCGACGGCGGTGAGCAGCGGGACCCGGCCGATCTCACGGAGGTAGGCCTTGACCAGGTCGATGCCCGGCGGCGGCTCGTCCAGGGTGAGGGGCTTGTCCTCCTCGGCGACGACCACCGCGGTGGCCTCGCCGTCTTCGTCCTCGTCGGTCTCCTCGACCACGGCGGGCGCCGGGTCGGCCTTCTTGGCGGCGGTCTTGCGGGTGCGGACGGGCTTGGCAGGCGCCTCGACGGTCTCGTCGAGGGTCACCTCGGGGCTGGTCTTGCTGTCTGTCACTGGGGTCTCCACGGTGCGTCCAGCAGGCCGGGTCGCGGCCTTGGACACGGGGCGAGCAGCCGGTCGGGCTGCCGAGCGGGTGGTGGTGCGTCGGGGCTTGGTCGGTTCGTCGGTGCCGATGACCATGCCGCCCTCGGTGAGGCGACGCAGTACGGCGCGGGCCTCGTCGGGGCCGATGCCGGCCTGCTCGAAGGTGCTGCGCAGCTGGGCGAGGGACAGCTGACCCTCGGCCTGGGCACGCGCGACCATCGCCTCGACAGCATCGGCGGGGCGGGCGGCGGTGGGCATGACGAGTACTCCTGAAGTCGGTCGTGCGGGAAGGGGCCGAGCGACGGGGCGAGTACGCTGGCCGCGACCGTCCCGATGGGGCGTGCGCACGCGTGCGCCGCCCGTACTGGTTTGAACGATCCCAGGCTTGCGTGTGTTCCGGTAGTTACCGGCGGGTGAACTCCCTCACAGAGGAGGGTGAACCTATCCCCAGCCGAAGTGGTGCAAGCGGTCTTCGTCGATGCCCATGTGGTGCCCGAACTCGTGCACGACCGTCACGCCGATCTCGTGCACCAGCTCGTCCAGGTCCTCGGCCATGAGGCACAGCGGGATCCGGTAGACGCTGATCCGGTCGGGCAGCACGCCGCTGTAGTGCTCACGCTCGGTGAGCGGGATGCCCTCGTAGAGCCCCAGCAGGTCCGGGTCGTCGGGGTGCTCGTCGGCCACCACCACCGCCACGTTGGCGAACCGCGCGGCGAGCTCCGGCGGCAGCAGGTCGAGGGCGTCGGCGACGAGCTCCTCGAACTCCTGGGGCGAGACCGGCTGCACGTCCCGACCCTAGCCGCGGTCAGTTCTAGTCGAGGTAGTCGCGGAGCTTCTGCGAGCGTGACGGGTGCCGGAGCTTGGACAGCGTCTTGGCCTCGATCTGCCGGATCCGCTCGCGGGTGAGCCCGAACTCGCGGCCGATCTCATCCAGCGTCTTGGGCTGGCCGTCGGCCAGCCCGAAGCGCAGCCGCACGACGGCGGCCTCGCGCTCGGACAGCGACCGCAGCACGTCCTGCAGCTGCTCCTGCATGAGGGCGTAGGACACCACGTCGACCGCGACCGGGGCGTCGGCGTCCTCGATGAAGTCGCCCAGGTTGCTGTCGGCGTCGTCGCCGATCACGGTCTGCAGCGACACCGGCTCGCGGGCGTAGCCCTGGATCTCGAGGACCTTGTCGACGGTCAGGTCGAGCTCGGCGGCGAGCTCCTCCGGGGTGGCGTCCCGGCCCAGCGACTGCAGCAGCTCGCGCTGCAGCCGGGTGAGCTTGTTGATCTGCTCGACCATGTGCACCGGGATCCGGATGGTGCGGGCCTGGTCGGCCATGGCCCGGGTGATGGCCTGCCGGATCCACCAGGTCGCGTAGGTCGAGAACTTGAAGCCCTTGGTGTAGTCGAACTTCTCGACGGCCCGGATCAGCCCCAGGTTGCCCTCCTGGATGAGGTCCAGGAACAGCATCCCGCGGCCCAGGTAGCGCTTGGCGATGCTCACCACCAGCCGCAGGTTGGCCTCCAGCAGGTGCTGCTTGGCCTTCTCGCCGTCGCGGACCAGCAGCGCCAGGTCGCGGCGCAGCGCCGGCGAGAGCTTGGAGTCCTGGAGCTTCTGGGCGGCGAACAGGCCGGCCTCGATCCGCTGGGAGAGGACCACCTCCTCCTCGGCGGACAACAGCGGCGTCTTGCCGATCTCCTTGAGGTAGGCCCGGACGAGGTCGGTGGAGATACCGACCTCGCTGGTGGTCTCCTTCGCCTCCTCCTCGTCGTCCTCGTCGGCTTCGACGACGTCGACCTGGTCCTCGAGGGACTCCGGGTCGGCGAGGGGTGCGGGGCTGGTCATGGTGGGGGGACCTCCGGTCGTGCCTTGTGCTGCTGACCTCTACAACCGATGTCAGAGCCTTCGCGTTCCCCGCGGGCACGGACCTGAACGCCAAAGAGCCGGGCCACTTCCGGTGACGGAAGGGCCCGGCTCTTCGGCGTACGGCGTCTAGAGCAGCGAGCGCAGCACGAACGGCATGATCCCGCCGTGCCGGTAGTAGCCCTGCTCGCCCGGGGTGTCGATCCGGACGGTGACCCGGAACTGCTTGTCGTCGGCCTTCACCGTGAGCTCGCGGGCGATGTCGCCGCCGCCCGCGATGCCGGTGATCTCGAACGTTTCGTGGCCGGTCAGGCCCAGCGAGGCGGCGTTGTCCCCGCCGGTGAACTGCAGCGGCAGCACACCCATCCCGATCAGGTTGGAGCGGTGGATGCGCTCGTAGGACTCGGCGATGACGGCCCGGACGCCGAGCAGCGCGGTGCCCTTGGCGGCCCAGTCGCGCGAGGAGCCGGAGCCGTACTCCTTGCCGGCCAGGATCACGAGCGGCGTGCCCTCGGCCTGGTAGGCCTCGCTGGCCTCGTAGATCGAGGTCGGCGTGCCCTCGGGCAGCTTCAGCGTGACGCCGCCCTCGGTGCCGGGGGCCAGCTGGTTGCGCAACCGGATGTTGGCGAAGGTGCCGCGGATCATGACCTCGTGGTTGCCGCGGCGGGAGCCGTAGCTGTTGAAGTCCTTCGGCGCGACGCCGGCTGCCTGCAGGTACCGGCCGGCGGGGGAGTCCACCTTGATCGAGCCCGCCGGGCTGATGTGGTCGGTGGTGACGGAGTCGCCGAGCACCGCCAGCACCCGCGCGCCCGAGATGTCGGTCAGCGGCTTGGGCTCGCGCTCCATGCCGTCGAAGTACGGGGGCTTGCGGACGTAGGTGGACGTCGGATCCCAGGTGAACGCGTCGCCGGCCGGGACCGGGATCGCCCGCCAGCGCTCGTCGCCGGCGAACACGTCGGCGTAGGAGCTGGCGTACATCTCCTGGGTGATCGCCTCGCCGACCACCCGCGCCACGTCCGTGGGGGAGGGCCAGATGTCCTTGAGGTAGACCGGCTGGCCGGCCTGGTCGGTGCCCAGCGGCTCGGTGGTGATGTCCATGTCCATCGTGCCGGCGAGGGCGTAGGCGACCACCAGCGGCGGCGACGCGAGGTAGTTCATCTTGATGTCCGGGTTGATCCGGCCCTCGAAGTTGCGGTTGCCCGACAGCACGCTGACGACCGCGAGGTCGCCCTCGTTGACGGCGGCCGAGACCTCGGTGGGGAGCGGGCCGCTGTTGCCGATGCAGGTCGTGCAGCCGTAGCCGACGGTGTTGAACCCGAGCTTGTCGAGGTAGGCGTTGAGGCCCGCCTTCTCGTAGTAGTCGGTGACGACCTTCGAGCCCGGGGCCAGCGTGGTCTTGACCCACGGCTTGGACGTGAGGCCCTTCTCCACGGCGGCCTTGGCGAGCAGACCGGCGGCCACCATGACGTACGGGTTGCTGGTGTTGGTGCAGCTGGTGATGGCCGCGATCGCGACGGCGCCGTGGTCCAGCTCGACCTGCGAGCCGTCGGCCAGGGTGGCCTGCACCGGGTTGGAGGGGCGGCCGCTGACGTCACCCACGTTGACGGTGAGCGGCTTGTCCTCCTCCCGCTCGGCGGCGGGCGCGATCGGGTCGGAGGCCGGGAAGGTCTCCGCGACGGCCTCGTCGATGCCGTTGGCCTCCAGGGCCGGGTCGGTCACGGCGTAGTCGGCGAGCGCGGCCCGGAACATGTCCTTGGCCCGGCTCAGCGGCACCCGGTCCTGCGGGCGCTTCGGGCCGGCCAGTGACGGGACCACCGTCGACAGGTCGAGCTCGAGGGTCTCGGAGAAGCGCGGCTCGGCGGCCGGGTCGTGCCAGAGGCCCTGCTCCTTGGCGTAGGCCTCGGTGAGCGCCACGAGCTGCTCGGGCCGCCCGGTCAGGCGCATGTAGGCGAGCGTCTCGTCGTCGATCGGGAAGATCGCGCAGGTCGAGCCGTACTCGGGGCTCATGTTGCCGATGGTGGCGCGGTCGGCCAGCGGCACGTTGGAGACGCCGGGGCCGTAGAACTCCACGAACGTCCCGACGACGCCCTTGTGGCGCAGCATCTCGGTGACGGTCAGCACCAGGTCCGTCGCGGTGGCGCCGGCCGGCAGCTCGCCGGAGAGCTTGAAGCCGACGACCTTCGGGATGAGCATCGAGACCGGCTGGCCGAGCATGGCGGCCTCGGCCTCGATGCCGCCGACGCCCCAGCCCAGCACGCCCAGGCCGTTGATCATGGTGGTGTGCGAGTCGGTGCCGACCAGGGTGTCGGGGTAGGCGACGCCGTCCCGCTCGAAGACGACGCGGGCCAGCCGCTCCAGGTTGACCTGGTGCACGATCCCGGTGTTCGGCGGGACGACGGCGAAGTCGTCGAACGCGGTCTGGCCCCAGCGCAGGAACTCATAGCGCTCGCGGTTGCGCTCGTACTCCAGCGCGCCGTTGAGCTGCAGCGAGTCGGGCCGGCCGAAGTGGTCGGCGACGACGGAGTGGTCGATGACCAGCTCGGCGGGGGCGAGCGGGTTGATCTTCTTGGGGTCGCCGCCGAGCTCGGCCATCGCCTCGCGCATGGTGGCCAGGTCGACCACGCACGGCACGCCGGTGAAGTCCTGCATCAGCACCCGGGCGGGCGTGAACGCGATCTCGGTGTCGGGCTCGGCCGCGGGGTCCCAGCCGGCCAGTGCACGCACGTGGTCGGCGGTGATGTCCGCGCCGTCCTCGGTGCGCAGCAGGTTCTCCAGGAGCACCTTGAGCGAGTACGGGAGGTCGCTCGCCCCTTCCACGGCGCTGAGGCGGAAGACGTCGTAGGACTGTCCCCCTACCTCGAGGGTGCCCTTGGCGCCGAAGCTGTCGAGGCTCATCTGGTCTGCTCCTTTGATCGGTCTTCCGAAACGCTAGTGCGCCGACGTACGGCGTCTTCCACGAGGTCGAGGACGCCCGGCAGGTGATGGGTGGGCATGCCGGAGGCCAGGCCGGACACGAGGCCGTCGAGGGCCAGCCGCAGGAAGTCCACGAGGATCGGGAGCGGCACGTCGTCGCGCACCACGCCCGCCTTGCGCTGCCGCTGCAGGCGGGCGGTGGTGGCATCGGCGATGGCGCTCTGGTGCTCGGCCCACTTCCGGGCGAACCCCGGGTCGGTGCGCAGCCGGCGGCGCACCTCGAGCTGCACACCGAGCCAGCCGGCGTCCTTGTCCTGCAGGTCGCGCATGACCTGCACCAGGCCGTGGGCGGCGACGGTCTCGGCCATCTGGGCGGCGTCGTCCTCCGCCAGCGCCAGGAACAGCGCGTCCTTGTCCTTGAAGTGGTGGAAGATCGCGCCCCGCGACAGCCCGGTCTCGGCCTCGAGCACCTTCACGGTGGCGCCCTCGTAGCCGTGCCGCGCGAAGGCCCGCCGGGCGGCCTCCAGGATCTCGGCACGCCGGGCGGCGAGCTGCTCCTCCGACACCTTGGGCACGCCGCCAGATTACCAAACCGTACGTTCGTCTTGCAAGGCGCCGGGGGTTACCTGGGGTCACGGCGGGTAGCCGTCTGACGAGTTCCTTGATCGGCGCCGCGATGACGGAGGGGCACGTGAACGACGCAGGACCTGGCCAGGGGCTGTTGCTCCAACCCACCGGGCGGCTGGACGCCGACACCTGCGCCGAGTTGCGGCAGCAGCTGGGGGCGGCCTTCGCCGCCGGTGTCACCTCGGTGGTGGTGGACCTGACGGCGGTGACCCGGGTCGACCTCACCGGGCTGGGGGTCCTGGCCGGGGCCGCCCGGCACCTGCGCAAGGGCGGCGGGGGCCTGGTCGTCAGCCATGCCTCGCCGGCGGTGGCCACCGCGATGCGCATCAACGGGATGGGCGACCTGCTCGAGATCGCGCCGGCGCCGGCGCTCCGGGTGGTGCCGGGGGCGGGCCAGCAGCAGTCCCGCGGCCCGGCCCGGCCGCTCGCGGTCGTCCGGCCGGACGCCCTCAAGCAGCTGAGCTGACCGTCAGGCGTCCCGGTCGCGCCGGATCGGGACCTTGCGGCCCTTGATGACGCTGGACCGCAGCGCCTTGATGACGGCGTCGATGTCGGTCTCGGGGACCTCGACCAGCGAGAACCGCTCGGTGATCTCGATCCCGCCGATGTCCTTGCCGGTCAGGTGCGACTCGCCGGCGATGGCGCCGACCAGGTCCTGCGGCCGGACGTTGGCGGCGCGGCCGGCTCCGATGTAGAGCTTGGCCATGCCGGCCTTGGCCGCCTTGCGGGGCACCCGCTCGCCCTTGACGTAGCCGGCCGTGCGGGGCCCGGTCGCGGCGCCGCGCGGGGCATCGTCGCGGACCGGCCGGACCGGGCGGGTCGACACCTCCGGGATGTCCGCCTCGTCGGCCGGGGCCTGCGCCCGGTGCGCCAGCGCGACGGCGGCGAGGGCCACCTGCTGCGGGTCGTAGGAGGCGGCCAGCTCCTCGACCAGCGCCTGCACGCCGGCGACGTCGCCGGACTCCAGCACGTCGACGAGCGCCTGCCGGGTGACCGCAAGCCGGGAGGCCAGCAGGTCGGCGCGGGTGGGGACCTTCACCAGCGGCACCTTCTGCCGGGTGAGGTGCTCGATGGCCTCGAGCATCCGGCGCTCGCGGGGCTCGACCAGGGTGATGGCCACCCCCTCGCGGCCGGCCCGCCCGACCCGCCCGATCCGGTGCACGTAGGACTCGGGGGCCGGCGGGACGTTGTAGTTGATGACGTGTGTCAGGTGGTCGACGTCCAGCCCACGGGCCGCCACGTCGGTGGCGATGAGCAGGTCGGCCGTGCCGTTGCGGAGCCGGTTCATGACCCGGTCGCGCTCGGCCTGGCTCATGCCGCCGTGCAGCGGCTCGGCCCGCAGGCTGCGGGCCTTCAGCGCCTCGGCCAGCTCGTCGACCTCCTCGCGTGTGCGTCAGAACACGATGGCCTCGGTCGGCGCCTGCATGTCGAGCACCCGGGCCAGCGCGGCCGGCTTGTCCGCCCGCATCACCAGGTGGGCGGTCTGGGAGACGCGGGGCGCCTCGCCCGCGGGCGCCACCTCGCGCTCGATCTGGATCCGCACCGGGTCCTGCTGGTGCTTGCGGGCCATCCGGGCGATCTTCGGAGGCATGGTCGCCGAGAACAGCACGGTCTGCCGCTCGGTCGGGACGGCCGACAAGATCGCCTCGAGCTCCTCGGCGAAGCCCATGTCGAACATCTCGTCGGCCTCGTCGAGCACGACGGTCGTGAGCTGGTCGAGCTTGAGCGAGCCGCGGTTGAGGTGGTCGAGCACCCGGCCCGGGGTGCCGACGACCACGTCGACGCCCTTCTGGAGCGCCTTGAGCTGCGGGGTGATCGGCTGCCCGCCGTACACCGCCAGGACCCGGGCGCCGAGGCCGGCGCCGTAGCGGGTGACGGCCTCCGACACCTGGACGGCGAGCTCGCGGGTCGGGGCCAGCACCAGCGCGGAGGGGTGCCGGCCGCGGTCGCCCTCGGGCAGGCGGTGCAGCAGGGGGAGGGCGAAGGCGGCGGTCTTCCCGGTGCCGGTGGCGGCCTGGCCGATCAGGTCGCGGCCCTCGATCAGCGGCGGGATGGCCTCGCGCTGGATCGGGGTGGGCTCCTCGTACCCGAGGGCGGCCAGCACCTCGACAAGCTCGGGGCGGAGGGCGAGGTCGGCGAAGCTCGCCGCGCCCTCCAGGTCGAGGTCTGCTTCGGAGGACATGGCTCCATTCTGGCGCAGCGGCGTCCGGGCACTGCGCGGGTCCTCCCGGTAGGCCGCCGCTGGGTGGATGGCATTGCCTCCCCGGTCGCAACGGGTCACGGGCGCGGCCAGCCGCACACGGCCCTCGTCCGGACACCGCCGGAGGTGGATACTCCGCGCATGACGGACGACGCGGCGCTCCGTGCGCTCCTGGAGGCGTTCAACGCCCACGATCTTGACCGGATCATGGGTTTCTTCACCGAGGACTGTGTGCTGGACATGCCTCGCGGAACGGACCCTGGGGGGACGCGCTACACCGGTAGTGCCGCCGTGCGAGAGGGGCTCGCCTCGCGGCTCGCCGGCATCCCGGACGTCCACTACGGCGACGACGAGCACTGGGTCTGCGGGGACCACGCGGTCTCCCGCTGGCTGCTGACGGGGACGTCCACCTCGGGGGAGAAGGTCCGCGTCCGGGGATGCGACTTGTTCGACCTGGCCCCGGACGGACGCATCCGGCGCAAGGACTCCTACTGGAAGATCTTGAGTTCGCCCGACGCGATGGAGCAACGCGCATTCGACGAGGCACGCGAGCAGTAGACACGGGCCGGTCTGACGCTCCGGACATGGGCCTGTCGGACGTGGGCCGATTTGCGCAGGAGTCGTCGTACGGCACGATCTCGGGCGTGCCGACACTTCACCTCAGCCAGGACGACGCCGCCGACGAGTTGCTCGGCCGCGACCCGCTCGCGCTCTTGATGGGCATGCTGCTCGACCAGCAGATCCCGATGGAGAAGGCGTTCCGCGGCCCCTACGACCTGCGCGAGCGGCTCGGCCACGACCTGGACGCGGCGGAGCTGGCCGATCGGGCCGACCTCCCCGAGCTGTTCGCGACGCCACCGGCGATCCACCGCTTCCCCGGCTCGATGGCCGGCCGGGTGCGGGACCTGTGCCGCTACCTCGTCGAGCACCACGACGGCCGGGCCGAGCACGTCTGGGAGGGGGTCGAGACCGGCGCCGAGCTGTTCGCCCGGCTCAAGGCACTGCCCGGCTTCGGGGACCAGAAGGCCCGCATCTTCGTCGCTGCTCGGCAAGCAGCTGGGCGTCCGGCCGAGCGGCTGGCGCGAGGCCGCCGGCGGGTACGGCGAGGACGGCGCGCTGCGCAGCGTGGCGGACGTCACCAGCAAGCAGACCCTGCTGCAGGTGCGCGCCTACAAGCAGGAGCAGAAGGCGAAGGCCAAGGCCGCCAAGGCCTAGTCCCGCAGGGGCTACTCCTGGTCGATGGTCCGGCCGGGGTCGAGGGCGATCCGCACCGGCGCCTCGGGCCGGTCGACGGTGGCCATCGGGCGGTGCCGCTCCACGGTCGGGCCGGCGTTGGCGGCGACCAC
>JAOPVD010000089.1 GCA_025966295.1 Frankiales bacterium
CGGCGCTGCGGCACCGCTTCGGGCGCTGACGCCCGGTTGGGTCACGGGCAGCGGGGCACCGCTCCGGCGCCGGGCCGCCGCCCGCGCCGACCGGCAGTGGGGCAGGCATGGACGACGAGCGGTTCTACGAGATCGTGCAGCGGGTCCTGAGCGGGGCCGACCGGGGCACCGCCGAGAAGGCCACCCAGGCGGTGCTGGAGACGCTGGCCGAGCGGATCTCCAAGCAGGAGGCGCTGCAGCTGGCGGCGGAGCTGCCACCGTCGGTGGCGCCCTGGGTCTGGACCGACGGGCCGGCGCAGCGCCTGGATCTGGAGGCGTTCCTGCGCAAGGTGGCTGAGCGCGAGGGCGCCGACCTGGCCACCGCCGAGCGGCACGTGCGGGCGGTGCTGTGGGCGGTCGCCCGGGCGGTCAGCCCGAAGCAGTGGGCCGACGTCACCGGGCTGCTGTCGCAGGACTACCTGCCGCTGCTGCCAGTGGGCCCGGACGTCGAGGTGCTGCCGGAGAGCACGTTCCTCGGCCGGGTGGCCGAGCGCGCCGGGGTGGACGAGGCCGGCGCCCGCCGGGCGGTGGAGGCGGTGCTCGAGACGCTGGCCGAGCGGCTCGCTGCGGGCGAGATCGACGACCTGGCGGACCGGCTGCCGCTGACGCTGCGCCGGCTGCTCAAGCAGGCCGAGACCCGCACCCCGCCGACGGCCCGCCGGATGGACCTCGACGGGTTCCTCGCCCGGATCGCCGAACGGGAGGGCGTACCCGTCGAGCAGGCCCGCCGGCACGCGCGGGCGGTGCTCCTGACCTTGCACGAGGCGGTCGGGGACGACGAGTTCTTCGACGTCACGAGCGAGCTGCCGCCCGACTACGACCAGCTGTGGCTGCCGGCCTGATCAGCGCTTGCGGTACAGGCCCAGCGGGTCGGGGTCCTGGCTGGCCGCAGGCAGGCCCAGCGGGTTCGGCGGGAGCTGCGGCAGGCCCGGCGGGAGGGCCTGCTGACGGGCGGGGCCACCACCGGCCCGGCCCGGCCCCTTCTTGCCCTTCTTAGCGCCCTGCTGGGCGCGCTTGGCCTTGCGGCCCATGCCCGGCATCCCCGGCATGCCGCCCATGCCGGCCATCTGCTTCATCATCTTCTGGGCCTCGCCGAAGCGGTTGACCAGGTTGTTGACCTCCGGCACCGACGTACCGGAGCCCTTGGCGATCCGGATCCGGCGGGAGCCGTCGAGGATCTTGGGCTCGCGGCGCTCCTGCGGCGTCATCGACCGGATGATGGCGGTGATCCGGTCCAGGTCCTCGTCCTTGACCTGGCTGATGGCGTCCTTCATCTGACCCATCCCGGGGAGCATCCCGAGCAGGCTGGTGAGCGAGCCCATCTTCTTGATCTGCTGCATCTGCTCGAGGAAGTCCTCGAGGTCGAAGCCCTCGCCGCTCTGCAGCTTGGCCGCGGCCTTCTCGGCCTGGTCGGAGTCGAAGTGCTTCTCGGCGGTCTCGATGAGGGTGAGCACGTCACCCATGCCGAGGATCCGCGAGGCCATCCGCTCGGGGTGGAAGACGTCGAAGTCGCCGAGCTTCTCGCCGGTGGAGGCGAACAGGATCGGTTGACCGGTGAGGTGCCGCACCGACAGGGCGGCGCCACCGCGGGCGTCGCCGTCGAGCTTGGTGAGCACGACGCCGGTGAAGCCGACGCCCTCCTGGAAGGCCTGCGCCGTGGTGACGGCGTCCTGGCCAATCATCGCGTCGACGACGAACAGCACCTCGTCGGGCTGCACGGCGGTGCGGATGTCGGCGGCCTGCTGCATCAGCTCGGCGTCGATGCCGAGCCGGCCGGCGGTGTCGACGACGACCACGTCGAACTGCATCCGCTTGGCGTGCTCGATCGACTGGCGCGCGACCGCGACCGGGTCCCCGACGCCGCTGCCCGGCTCAGGAGCGAAGACCTCGACCCCGGCCTGGCCACCGACGACCTGCAGCTGCTGGACGGCGTTCGGGCGCTGGAGGTCGGCGGCCACGAGCAGCGGCGCGTGGCCCTGCGCCTTGAGCCACTTCGCGAGCTTGCCGGCCAGGGTGGTCTTGCCGGCGCCCTGCAGGCCGGCGAGCATGATCACGGTCGGCGGCGTCTTGGCCAGCCGGAGCAGCCGGGTCTCCCCGCCGAGGATGCCGACGAGCTCCTCGTTGACGATCTTGATGACCTGCTGGGCCGGGTTGAGGGCCTTGGAGACCTCCTCGCCGGCGGCCCGCTCCTTGACCGCCGCGATGAAGGCCTTGACGACCGGCAGCGCGACGTCGGCCTCGAGCAGCGCGATCCGGATCTCGCGGGCGGTCGCGTCGATGTCGGCCTCAGACAGCCGGCCCTTGCCCCGCAGGGAGGTGAAGACCTTGTCCAGCCGGTCGCTCAGGGTGTCGAACATCGATCCTCGTGACGTCGGGGTCAGTCCTGTCGAGCCTAGTCGTCCCGCTCCCACCCCCGGGGGTGCGCGTGGGGGGGCGGGGGGGTGCGCGGGGGGTCAGGGCAGGACGGCGAGCAGGTCCTCGACGACCGCGCGGCGCTGGGCCGGGTCGGTGAGCCGGGGGACGTAGAAGGCGTCGACGACGTCGGCGCCCAGGGTCGAGATGTGCGCCGACCGGACGTCGAGGCGGTGGTGGGCGAGGACCGCGCTGATCCGGTGCAGCAGGCCGAGCTCGTCGGGGGCGCGCACCTCCACGACGGTGGCGGTCTCGGAGGCGTCGTCGACCAGCCGGACGGTGGACGGCGCGACCGGGGCGTCCCGCCGGGAGTACGCCGCCTCCCGGGACGCCAGCTTGTCGGCCAGCGCCAGCGTGCCGTCAAGGGCGTGCCGCAGGTCACCCTGCACGACCGTCCAGTCCGGCAGCGACCCGAACCGCGGTGACACCCGGAACACCGTCACGCCCCGGTCCCCGCGGGCGAAGACCGACGCGGTCCGCACGTCCAGCCGGTGCAGCGCGAGCACGCCGGCGGCCACCGACAGCAGGCCAGGTCGGTCGGGCGCCACCACGACCGTGACGGTCTCGCCCTCCGCCTGCAGCGCCACTCCGCCCTTGGCCACCAGCGCCTCCTGCGCCGCGGTGAGCGGCGCAGGTGGGGGCGGCGGGGCGCCGACCAGCAGGGCCGCCGCCCGCCGTACCAGCTCGGCGACGAGCTGGCCCTTCCAGGCGCTCCACGCCGCCGGCCCGGTCGCGGCCGAGTCCGCCTCGGTCAGCGCGTGGAGCAGCTCCAGCACCTCGACGGTCCCGACCGCGTCGGCCACGCCCTTGGCGGTGGCCGGGTCGTCGAGGTCGCGCCGGGTGGCGACGTCCGGCAGCAGCAGGTGGTGCCGGACCATCGCCACCAGCACGTCCACGTCGGGCGGCGGCAGCCCGAGCCGGGGCCCGATGTCGGCCACCATCCGCATGCCGACCTCGGTGTGGTCGCCCGGCAGGCCCTTGCCGATGTCGTGCAGCAGGGCGCCCAGCAGCAGCAGGTCCGGCCGGCTGACCCGGCGGGTGAGGGCGGCGGCCCCGGCGGCCGCCTCCACCAGGTGCCGGTCGACCGTGAAGCGGTGGTAGCTGTTGCGCTGCGGCTTGCTGCGCACCGTCGACCACTCGGGCAGCAACCGGACCAGCAGGCCGGCCTGGTCCAGGGCCTCGAAGACGGGTACGGCGCCATGACCGGCGGCCAGCAGACCGACGAAGGCCTCCCGGGCCGCGGCCGGCCAGGGCTGCGCCAGCGGCGGGCAGGCCGCCAGCCGGGACAGCGCGACC